>JAOPZO010000090.1 GCA_025964065.1 Solirubrobacterales bacterium
CTGCGCGGGCGGGCGGGAAGGCACCGGCGCGGGCGAAGCGCTCGGCCGCCACGGGCGTGCCGCGGCTGCCCGCGCTCGAGCAGCGCCAGCTCGACCTGCTCGGTCTCGGGCTCGTCGCCCTCGCCGTCTTCCTCGTGTTCCCGCTGTGGCTCGGCTGGGAGGCCGGCGCGATCGGCGCCGGGCTCACCGACGGTCTCGCCTGGGGCTTCGGCGTCCTGAAGTGGACCGCGCCCCTGGTCCTCGCGCTCGTCGGCGGGATCCTCGTCCTCAAGCCCGTCATGCCGGGCTTCCGGCCGTTCCGGGCCGGCGGCATCGTCGGGTTCCTCGCCCTCGCGCTCGCGCTCGGCGCCGGCACGCTCGGCCTCGGCCCGGACGGCCCGCATGGCACGTTCTGGCGGCCCGAGGTGTTCGAGGTCCGTGGCGGGGCCGTGGGGGAGGGGCTCTTCTGGATCGCCTCGACGCTGCTCGGCACGATCGGCGCGCACATCCTCGCCGTCTTCGGCTTCCTGGTCGCGGCGACGCTGCTCACGGGCGCGAGCGCCGCGAGCATCATGCGCTCGGGCGCGCTCGCTGCCGCCGACACCACCCGCTCCTTCCGCGCGCCCCGCGCCGCGCCCGACCCGGACGACTGGTTCGACGAGGAGCCCGAGGAGGAGGACGCGCCCGCGCCGAAGCCCGCGCGCCGAGGCGGAAAGGCCGCTGCGGCCCCGGACCCTGAGGCGATCTGGCCGCCCGAGGCCGAGCCGCGCGTCTCCCGCGGGGACGAGCACGTCCTCGCGCGCGACACGGAGCTCGACGGCTCCCTGCGCTACCCCGACCTCTTCGGCGAGCCCGACGCGCCCGTGCACCTCGAGCCGACGATCCACGAGCCGGAGGTCGACCGCTCCGCCGACCACCCCTTCGCCATCGACGACGCCGAGCCCGAGGCCGAGCCGTTCGAGCCGCCGACCGCCGTCGTCCCCGCGAAGCCCCCCGTGGCCTCGCCGCCGGGCGGCTCCGTGCGGATGGTGGAGGACGACGAGGAGGACGACGAGCCCGTGCTCCCGGTCGGCGAGCAGGCCGTCATGGACCTCGACGGGGCCGTGGAGTGGCTGCGCCCGCGCGCCTCCCTCCTGACGCGCTCCGCCGCCGCGGACGCCAAGCCCGACACCGCGGGAAACGCGCTCGTGGGCCAGCGGCTCATCGAGGCCCTCGCGCACTTCAACGTCGACGCGCAGGTCGTGGGAACGGTCTCGGGCCCGCACATCACGCGCTTCGAGCTGCGCCTGGCGCCCGGCATCAAGATGTCGAAGGTCGCGCAGATGAAGGACGACCTCGCCTACGCGCTGGCGGCGACGGACATCCGCATCCTCGCCCCGATCCCGGGCAAGACGGCGGTCGGGGTCGAGGTCCCGAACCTCGAGCGCAAGATGGTCACGCTCGGCGACGTCTACGGCCCGCCGCCGGAGGGCTCGAGCCCGCTGACGGTGTGGCTCGGGAAGGACGTGAGCGGCAAGGCGATCCACGCCGACCTCGCGAAGATGCCGCACATCCTCGTCGCGGGCACGACGGGCGCCGGCAAGTCGGCGTGCATCAACGGGATGCTCTCCTCGATCCTCCTGCGCGCCACGCCGGAGGAGGTCCGGCTGATCCTCGTCGATCCCAAGCAGGTCGAGCTGAACCACTACGAGGCGGTCCCGCACCTCCTCACGCCCGTCATCACCTCGCCGCGCGCCGCCGCGAACGCGCTCCAGAACCTCGTGCGGGAGATGGAGTGGCGCTACGGGATCATGTCCATGGCCCGCACCCGCTCGCTCCCCGAGCTCAACAAGCACCGGCTCGCGAAGGGCGAGGCGCCGCTCCCGTACGTCCTGTGCGTCATCGACGAGCTCGCCGACCTCATGATGGTCGCGCCCGCCGACGTCGAGGACTCCATCATCCGCATCGCGCAGAAGGCGCGCGCGGTCGGCATCCACCTCGTGCTCGCGACGCAGTCGCCCCGCGTGGACGTCATCACGGGCATGATCAAGGCGAACGTCCCGTCGCGGATCGCGTTCTCGGTCTCCTCGCAGACCGACTCGCGGGTCATCCTCGACCAGAACGGCGCGGAGTCCCTGCTCGGCATGGGCGACATGCTCTTCTCCGCGGTCGGCTCCTCCAAGCTCCACCGCATCCAGGGCGCGTACATCGACGAGCCGCAGATCGCGATGCTCACCGAGTTCTGGGCCGCCCAGGGCGAGCCCGAGCTGCGCGAGGACCTCCTGCAGGAGGTCGAGGCGGAGGAGGACACCTCGAAGTCCGTCGACGGCGAGGACGGCTTCGACCCCGACGAGGACCCGCTCCTCGGGGACGCGATCGAGCTCGTCGTCGAGATGGGGACGGCCTCCACCTCGATGCTCCAGCGTCGCCTGCGCCTGGGCTACACGCGCGCCGGGCGGCTCATCGACATGCTCGAGCGCCGCGGGGTCATCTCGGGCTACGAGGGCTCCAAGCCGCGCCAGGTGCTCGTGAACCCGCACGACCTGCCGCGGGTGCTGGCGTCCCTCGCGCAGCCCGCGGGAGCCGTCGCCGAGGACGCCACCGCGGACGTCGTGCTGCCGGGGGAGGACGACGTCACCCGCATCCTCGATGCAACTCCGCTGTCGGACGAGGGTCCGGGGACGGTGGACGAGTAGCCTCCGGGGACGAATGCCCGAGATCGGCGCCACCCTCCGCGAGGCGCGCATGCGCGCCCGGATCGACATCGCGGAGATCGAGACGGCGACGAAGATCCGCGCGAAGTACCTGCGTGCGCTCGAGAACGAGGAGTGGGACCTCCTCCCGGGCCCGACGTTCGTCAAGACCTTCCTGCGGACCTACGCGGAGGCCCTCGGCCTGGACGCGAAGCTCCTCGTCGACGAGTACAAGCTGCGCCACGAGCGCCTCTCCGACCAGGAGCTGCGGCCCATCTCGCCGCGCTCCCAGGCCGCTGCGGGCGGGCGTGGGGGCCGGGGCCCCGGCCGACG
>JAOPZO010000487.1 GCA_025964065.1 Solirubrobacterales bacterium
GCCGAGCCGGCGCCCCGTCCGACGCGGCGCCGGCGGCGCCCGGGCCGTCCCTTCGGCCTGGGCGTCGCCGTGCTCTGGCTGAGCGTCATCGTCCTGCTGCCGCTCGCCGCCGTCGTCGCGAAGGCGACGGAGACGAACATCTGGGACGCGGTCACGCGGCCCGCGGCGATCGACGCGCTGCAGCTCACGCTCGTCACCTCGCTGCTCGTCGCGCTGATCAACGCCGTCCTCGGCACGCTCACCGCCTGGGTCCTCGTCCGCGACGACTTCCCGGGCAAGGGCCTGATCGACACGCTGATCGACCTGCCGTTCGCGCTGCCGACGATCGTCGCCGGCCTGACGCTCCTGGCGCTCTACGGCAACGACTCGCCCGTCGGCATCGACATCGCCCGCACCCACGCGGCGATCGTCCTCGCGCTGCTCTTCGTGACGCTCCCGTTCGTCGTGCGGGCCGTGCAGCCCGTGCTCATGGAGCTCGACCGGGAGATGGAGGAGGCGAGCGCGTCGCTCGGCGCCTCGAACGCCACGACGTTCCGGCGGGTCATCCTGCCGAACCTCATGCCGGCCATCCTGAGCGGCACGGCCCTCAGCTTCGCGCGCGCGGTCGGCGAGTTCGGCTCCATCGTCATCGTCGCGGGCGCCCAGCGCGACAACCAGGTCGCCTCGACCTACATCTTCAGCCTGATCGAGACGGACAACACCGCGAGCGCCGCGGCCGTCAGCGTCGTGCTGCTGGTCATCTCGCTCGCGATCCTCCTCGGGATCCGCCTGCTCGAGCAGCGGGGGAGCAGGCACCGTGCGCACTAGCCGCGTCATCGTCCTCGGCTACCTCGCGCTGCTGCTGCTCGTGCCCTTCGGGCTCGTCTTCTACCGGACCTTCGAGGGCGGGGTGGGCTTCGTCCTCGACTCCGTCACGACCCCGGCCGCGATCTCCGCGTTCTGGCTCACCGTGACCATCGCGGCGATCGCCGTGCCGCTGAACACGGTCCTCGGGATCGTCACCGCGCTCGCCCTCGCCCGCGGGCGCTTCCGCGGGAAGGCGCTGCTCGAGGCGGTCATCGACATGCCCTTCGCGGTCTCGCCCGTCGTGATCGGCCTCGCGCTGATCCTGACGTTCGGCCGCAACGGCTGGATCGAGCTGCCGTTCCAGGTCATCTTCTCGCTGCCCGGAATGGTCCTCGCGACGATCTTCGTCTGCCTGCCGTTCGTCGTCCGCGAGGTCACCCCGGTGCTCCGCGAGATCGGCGACGAGCAGGAGCAGGCCGCCGCGACGCTCGGCGCCACGCGCTGGCAGACGTTCTGGCGGGTGACCCTGCCGGCCATCCGGTACGGCATCGGCTACGGCGTCGTGCTCTCCACCGCCCGCGCCATCGGCGAGTTCGGGGCGGTCAGCGTCGTCTCCGGCAAGGTCGCCGGGGAGACCGAGACGCTCACGCTGCTCGTCGAGAAGCGCTTCCAGAACTTCGACCTCGCGGGGGCCTACGCGGCCTCCGCACTCCTCGCGGTGCTCGCCCTGGCGACGCTGCTCCTCATGACCCGCCTCAAGCCCCGCAAGGAGGGGTCCGCATGATCAAGGTCGATGGCGTCACCAAGCACTACGGGGACTTCAAGGCGCTCGATTCCGTGACGATCGCGATCGAGCCCGGCTCGCTCACGTCGCTGCTCGGGCCCTCGGGCTCCGGCAAGTCGACGCTGCTGCGCTGCATCGCCGGCCTCGAGCAGCCGGAGCAGGGGACGGTGCTCATCGACGGGAACGACGTCACGCACCTCGCGCCCCAGCAGCGCGAGATCGGCTTCGTGTTCCAGCACTACGCCGCGTTCAAGCACATGACGGTCTACGAGAACGTCGCGTTCGGGCCCCGGATCCGCAAGGTGCCGAAGGCGCAGGTCAAGGCGAAGGTCGACGAGCTCCTCGGCGTCGTCGGGCTGACGGGCTACCAGGAGCGCTACCCCTCGCAGCTCTCGGGCGGCCAGCGCCAGCGCATGGCGCTCGCCCGCGCACTCGCCGTCGAGCCGCGCGTGCTGCTCCTCGACGAGCCGTTCGGCGCGCTCGACGCGAGGGTCCGTGCCGAGCTCCGCACGTGGCTGCGCCGCCTCCACGAGGAGGTGCACGTCACCACCGTGCTCGTCACCCACGACCAGGAGGAGGCGCTCGACGTCTCCGACCGCATCGCGGTGCTCGACGAAGGCCGCATCGTGCAGGACGGCACGCCGCGGCAGCTCTACGACGAGCCGGCCAACGCGTTCGTCATGGGGTTCCTCGGCGAGGTCGCGGAGGTCGGGCAGCTCAAGGTGCGTCCCCACGACCTGCGGCTCGCGCACGACGCCGTCGACGGCGGGCACGAGGCGCAGGTGCTGCGGGTGGTCCACCTCGGGTTCGAGGTGCGGGTCGAGCTGGAGCTCGCCGAGAGCGCGGCGCCGCTGCACGCGCAGGTGACGCGGGCGGAGGCGGAGGCGCTCGAGCTGCGCCCGGGCGACCTCGTGTACGTGCGGGCGGAGGCGGGGGATCCGGTGCGGTCGGCGGCCTGAGGTTCGCCGCGGTGCGCGAGCGCGAGGATCGCGCTTCGGCCCCGCGCCGCGCTCCGCGCTCCCGCGTCGCCCACCGCTCGTTGCGTGTGGTCTCGTTCGCCTATCGCGCGAAGAAGACCGCTCGCAAGAGCGCCGCGGGGCCTCGCGGGACCCGCGGGGGAGCGCG
>JAOPZO010000093.1 GCA_025964065.1 Solirubrobacterales bacterium
GGGTCGCCGCCGCGCGCCGGCGTGCGCTGCGCTCCGCGGCGCTCCCGCCTGCGGGCGGACGGGGGGGACGATCCTGGGGCAAGGGGCGAGGAGCGTACCCGGGGCGCAGGCGTCCCGGACGCACCGCGTCAGCACCCGGGGGACGTGCGTCACCGGCGCGGCGGCGTGCCGCTCCCGGGTGGGCTACGGTCCGGCGCCTTGGGCACCGTCGACCTGGTCATCCTGGGCTTCACGCTCCTGCTCGCCGTCGTCGGGTTCCGGCAGGGGTTCGTCGTCGGTGCCCTGTCGCTCGTGGGCTTCGTCGGCGGCGCCTACCTGGGCACCCGGCTGGTGCCGCACCTGCTCCCCGACGGCTCCTCGTCCCCGTACGCGCCGCTCTTCGGCCTGCTCGGCGCGTTCCTCGGCGGCGCGGTCCTGTCCGTCGGCTTCGAGGGGATCGGGACGGCGCTCCGGCGCTCGTTCCGCGCGATCCCCGGCCTGCGCTCGGTCGACGGCCTGCTCGGCGCGGTGCTCGCGACCGCGCTGGCGCTCGCCATCGCCTGGGTCGCCGGCGCGGTGGCGCTGCAGACGCCCGGTACGCGCGAGCTGCGGCGGGACATCCAGCGCTCGGAGATCCTCTCGCGGCTCAACGCGGCGCTCCCGCCCTCGGGCGGCCTGCTCAACGCGCTGGCCCGGATCGACCCGTTCCCGACGCTCCGCGGTCCGTCCGCCGACGTCCCGGCGCCCCGTGCCGCGATCGCCCGCGACCCGGAGGTGCGCGGGGCGGCCGGAAGCGTCGTGCGGATCCTCGGCACAGCCTGCGGCCTGGGCCTCGAGGGCTCGGGCTGGGTGGTGGGGGAGGGCCTCGTGGTGACGAACGCCCACGTCATCGCGGGCGAGGAGGACACGACGGTGCAGGTCCGCGGCACGGGCGAGCGCTTCGACGCGGTCCCGGTCTTCTTCGACGAGCGCAACGACATCGCGATCCTCCGCGTGGAGAACCTGCAGGGTGTCCGCGCGCTGCCCGTGGCGGACAGCGCGCCGTCGGGCACGAGCGCCGCGGTGCTCGGCTTCCCGCGCAACGGGCCCTACGACGTGCGCGCCGCGCGCCTGGCCGCGACCCGGACCGTCGTGTCCGAGGACGCGTACGGCCGGGGCCCGGTGCAGCGGGCCATCACGACGTTCCGCGGGCTCGTGCGCCCCGGCAACTCGGGCGGCCCGGTCGTCGACGGGCGGGGCCGGGTCGTCGCGACGGTCTTCGCCACGGCGAGCGGGACGGGAGTCCGCACGGGGTACGGCGTGCCGAACCGGATCGTCACGGATGCGCTCGGCGGACCGCTCCGCCGGGTCTCGAGCGGTCCCTGCGCTCCCTGAGGGGGCTACGCTCCGCCGCTCATGGCCAAGACCCTCGTCATCGCCGAGAAGCCGTCCGTCGGGAAGGACCTCGCACGCGTCCTCCCAGGGCCGTTCGAGAAGAAGACGGGCTCGGCCGACAAGACCGAGCGGTACCTGGAGGGTCCGGAGCACGTCATCTCCTGGGCCGTCGGGCACCTCGTCCAGCTCGCGGACCCCGAGACCTACGACGACAAGTTCAAGAAGTGGCGGATGGCGGACCTGCCCATCGTCCCGTCGAAGTTCAAGCTCACGGTCCGCGACGAGCGCTCCCAGAAGCAGATGACCGTCGTGCGGCAGCTCCTGAAGCGCGACGACATCGAGCAGGTCGTGAACGCCTGCGACGCCGGTCGCGAGGGCGAGCTCATCTTCGCCTACCTCTACGAGCAGGCGAAGGCGACGCAGCCCGTCAAGCGGCTCTGGCTCTCCTCCATGACGACCCAGGCGATGAAGGACGCGCTCGCGAACCTCCGCGACGGCTCGGAGTACGCGCACCTCGAGGAGGCGGCCCGCTCCCGCTCCGAGGCGGACTGGATCGTCGGCATGAACGCGACCCGCGCGGCGACGATCCGCCTGCGCTCCTCCTTCGACGGCGCCGTCTCGCTCGGCCGGGTGCAGACCCCGACGCTCGCGATCATCGCCCGCCGGGAGGAGGAGATCCGCGCGTTCGTCCCCGAGCCGTACTGGCTCGTCGACGCCGACTTCGGCGCGGAGGGCAACCGGAACTACGAGGGCCGCTACCACGACGGGAGCCAGCCCCGGATGGCCACGGCCGAGGCCGCGCTGGCGGTCGTCGAGGCCGTCCGCGGCCAGCGCGGCGAGATCACGAAGCTCGAGAAGCGCAAGCGCACCGAGATCGTGCCGCTGCTCTACGACCTCACGTCGCTGCAGCGCGAGGCGAACACGCGCTTCGGCTTCTCCGCCCGCCGCACGCTCGGCGCCGCCCAGCGCTGCTACGAGGAGTACAAGGTCCTCACGTACCCCCGTACCTCGAGCCGGTACCTGACGAGCGACATGGTGCCCGAGCTCAAGGAGATCGCGGCGAAGGTCGGCCGCGCTCCGCAGTACGCGAAGGCCGCCGCCTACGTCGGCGGGCTCGACCTGCTCCCGCTCAAGCGCGTCGTGGACGATGCG
>JAOPZO010000035.1 GCA_025964065.1 Solirubrobacterales bacterium
GCCGAGCCCATGCGCGTCGACGGCCGGCTGCTCGGGGCGGTCGCCACCGTCGGGCTCGACCCCGTCGACCCGGGGCACGCGACGAAGCTCGCGCTCCTGCGCAACGCGATCGAGCGGGCGGGGCTCATCATCGAACGCGCACGCCTCTTCGAGCGTGAGCGCACGATCGCCGCGACGCTCCAGCGCGACCTCCTGCCCGAGACGCTCCCGGCCGTCCCGGGCGTCAGGGTGAGCGCCTGGTTCTCCTCCGGGGGGGACGGCGTCCGCGTCGGAGGCGACTGGTACGACGCGTTCGCGCTGCCGGGCGGCCGGCTCGGGCTCGTCGTGGGCGACGTCGCCGGCAGGGGCGTGGCGGCGGCCGCGCGGATGGGCGAGCTGCGGTCCGTCGCCCGCGCGTACGCGCTCGAGGGGCACGGGCCCTCCGAGATGCTCCGGCGGCTCAACGCCTACCACCTGGCGATGGGCTCGGACACGATGACCACGCTGCTCTTCGCGGTCGTGGAGCCCGACCGCGACCGCGCGCGCTTTGCGAGCGCCGGGCACATGCCGCTGCTGCTCGTCCCCGCGCCCGCGGCGCGCTCCGAGCCGCACTTCCTCGATGCGCTCGGCCCGCCGCTCGGCGTGCTCGAGGTGGGCAACTACGAGGAGCGGGAGATCGCGCTGCCCGCGGGCGCGCTCCTCGCCCTCTACACCGATGGGCTCGTCGAGCGGCGTGGCGAGGTGCTCGACGTGGGCCTCGAGCGGCTGCGTTCCGCGTTCTCGGGCAGCGTGCCGGAGGACGTCGAGGTCGCGCGCGCGCGGGCGCTCGAGTGCTGCCTGGCGGACACCATCGACGACGACGTGACGCTCGTCGTGGTCCGTGCGCAGGAGCTGCTCGGCAGCCCGGCGCGCTACACGCTCACCCCCGAGCCCGACGCGCTCGGCGCGATGCGGCGCCACCTGCGCCGCTGGCTCGAGGAGACGGGGGCGCACCCGGCCGAGGTCGCCGAGATCACGATGGCGGTCAACGAGGCGATGCAGAACGCCATCGAGCACGGCAACGCCTACGCGTTCGCGCCGATCACGGTCGCGCTCGACCTGCGGGGGGACGACGTCGTGGTGGTCGTGCGCGACCTCGGCCACGACGGCTCCCGCTCCCCGGACCCCGACCGCGGCCGGGGCATCCAGCTCATGAGCGCGCTGATGGACGACGCCCGCGTCGACCTCGGCGGGCCGATGGGCGGCGCGGTGACGCTCCGCCGCCGCCTGGCGCGCGAGGTCGCCCCGGCGACCTGAGGTGCCGGACGACTCGAAGGTGCCAGAACCCCCACTTGAAGGTGCCGGGCATCCCCCGGTCCCGGTGCCTGGCACCCGTGCGGTCGGGTAGGGCGCGGTGGCGCGGGTAGACGAGGGGCATGCACGTCGTCGTCATCGGGGCCACCGGGAACGTCGGGAGCGCGCTGCTGCGCGAGCTGTCGGCCGACGGAGCCGTCACCCGCGTCACGGGGGTCGCCCGGCGGCTCCCGGAGCTCCGGCTGCCCAAGGTGGAGTGGCGGGCGGCGGACATCATGGACGCCGACCTCGACGCGCTCTTCACGGGCGCGGACGCGGTCGTGCACCTCGCCTGGGCGATCCAGCCCGCCCGTGATCGCGCGACGACGCGCGCGATCGACGTCGACGGCAGCGCCCGGGTCTTCGCGGCCGCGGGCCGTGCGGGGGTCGGCGCGCTCGTCCACGCCTCCTCCGTCGGGGCCTACTCCCCCGGCCCGCACGACCGGCGGGTGAAGGAGGACTGGCCGACGGACGGCGTCGCGACGTCCTTCTACTCCGTGGACAAGGCCGCCGCGGAACGCCGGCTCGACCGCGTCGAGGCGGTCCACCCGGGCCTCCGGGTCGTCCGGCTGCGCCCGGGCGTCGTCATGCAGCGCGGCGCCGCGGAGGAGATCCGGCGCCTGTTCCTCGGGCCCTTCGTCCCGAACCGGCTCGTCTCCCCCCGCCTCGTCCCGGTGCTCCCGGACGTCAAGGGCGTCTGCTTCCAGGCCGTGCACGCCGCCGACCTCGCCCGGGCGTACAAGCTCGCCGTGCTGCGGGACGACGCCCGGGGCGCGTACAACGTCGCCGCCGAGCCGCCCCTCGACCTCCCGGCGATCGCGCGGGCCCTCCGTGCCCGTACCTTCCCGATGCCCGCGGCGCTCGCGCGCGGCGTCGCCGCACTCACCTGGAAGGCGCGGCTGCAGCCCACGCCCCCAGGGTGGCTCGACCTCGGGCTGCACCTGCCGCTCATGGACACCTCGCGGGCCCGCGAGGAGCTCGGCTGGGTGCCGGAGCGCTCCGCGGTCGAGGCGCTCGAGGACCTCCTCGGCGGCCTTCACGACGGCGCGGGCGACGCCACGCCGCCCCTCGCGGCCGGGGACGAGGCGCCCGGCCGCGGGCGCGAGGTCACCACCGGGCTCGGGGCCCGCACCGGGCTGTAGGCGACGGGTGGGGCCGTCCCGCGGATGACGGCCGGTCGCCTCCGTATGCTGCCCCGGGCATGGCCGCCGCGCTCGAGATCGAATCGCATGTCCGCAACGGCGTCGGGGTCGTACGCGTCCAGGGCGAGATCGACCTGGACAGCGTGGAGCAGCTCGTCGAGGCCGTCACGAGCACGACGCCGGCGGGCGGGAGCGTCGAGGTGGACCTCCGCGAGGTCGGCTTCATCGATTCCGCCGGGGTCGCCGGGCTCAACCGCTGCCGGCGGCAGGCGCTCCGCCTGGACGCCGTGGTGACCGTCCGCTGCATCGAGGGCAGCCCGGTCGCCAAGCTCCTGCACTGGACGGGCCTCGCCCGCGTGCTGGACGTGCGCAGCGACGCGAGCGTGTGAACGCTTCCGCTTCCGCGACCATCCCGGGTCCACACGGTCAGCGGTTCGTTTCCGTCACGGGTCTGGCGCACTCGACGAGACCGGCCTGCCGGGTGTCTCGTTCGACCGGCTCATCCGAATGGCTCCGCGCCTCCCCGGGGGTCCCCGTCTCGCTCGCCGAGGACGACCGCCGGTTCCATTCGAGCGCGCACGGCCTCCAGGGGCCGTGGCCGAGCGCCGCGAGACGCCGCTGAGCCACGTCCTGCCAGCACGTCCTCACCTCGCAGGCCCCCTCGTCGTCGAGGACGCCCGCAACGTCGCGCTCCTGCGCGACGACGAGGCGACGCGGACCCCGACGCCGTCGCCTCGCCGGGATGCCCTTCACGACGCCCGACGGCCGACCGCCGGGCGCCTAGCCCTGCTCGTCGGGCTGCGGCGAGTCGTCCGGCGGCGGGACGTCCGCCGGCGCCGGGTCGTCGATGATCGGCCCCACGGGCTCCGGCGACGAGGGCTCGGTGACCGGATCCGGGGCGATCTCGGGCCCGGGCACCGGCGCCACGGGGCCGGACGGGTCGTTCGGGTACTGCGGGACTTCCAGCGTGAGGGGCATGCGCGAGGGGTACCCACGAGGCAGCGCGGGTAGCCGCGTGCCCAATGGATCCCGTCGCCGCCACTCCCACCGACCCGCAGGACTACGCCGCGCTGACCGCCGCGTACGCCGCCGCCGCGGGCGCCGTCGCGCTCCTCGCGGTGC
>JAOPZO010000041.1 GCA_025964065.1 Solirubrobacterales bacterium
CGTGCTCGCGGAGCGCCATGACGTGCCTCGGCGTCCCGTAGGAGGCCATCGCCATGACCTTGTACTCGTCGGAGGAGCGGCGGAAGCCGAGGTGGGCGGTGAGCTCCTCGTAGAGGAGCCCGAGCGAGTGCGGGAGCGCCTGGGTGGCGAGCGTCTCGAGCCGCCCGTCGGCGTCGTAGCGGCCGAGCAGCGACGAGGCGCGCTCCCCGCGGCCGTCGGCGACGAGCACCGCGGAGGTCGGGTAGGGCGAGGCGAGGTGCGCCGAGGCCGCGTGGGCGACGTGGTGGGCGACGAAGCGGACCCGGTCCGGGTCGAAGCCGAGGGCCTTCAGGAAGAGCGGCGCGCGCTCCACGAAGAGCGTCCGCAGCCCCTCCCAGCCCGCGTCGGTCAGGGCGCCGTCGGAGGGGGCGGTCGCGAGCGCCGGATCGTAGGAGTACGCGACGAGGTCGATGCCCGCCGGCGTGAGCCCGGCCTCCTCGAGGCAGAACGCGATGGCCTGGGCCGGAAGCTCCCAGGTCGAGAACGGGACGGGGTCCTTGCCGTGCTTGCGGCGCGAGAAGCGCTCCTCCTCGGCCGCGGCGACCACGACGCCGTCGACCACCAGGGCGGCGGCGGGATCGTGGAAGACGGCGTTGACGCCGAGGACGTTCATGCCCGAACCGGTTCTCGGGAGCAGCGCTTCGAGAAACATCGCCACCCGACGGCGGCGCGCCGGCGTGCGCTGCCGAACGCCGGGAGGTCCGGTGACGACGAGGAGCCGCGCGCCGGCGGCTCCTCGGTGTCACGTCGTCCGTCGAGGCGCGCGGGGGGACCTTGCGCCCCCGCGGTTCGACCTAGGCGTTCGCGGGCTCCTCGACACGCCGCGGCAGCAGCGTCTCGCGCGCGATGACGAGGCGCTGGATCTGGCTCGTGCCCTCGTACAGCTGCATGATCTTGGCGTCGCGCATCAGCTTCTCGACGGGGTACTCCTTGATGAAGCCGTAGCCGCCGTACACCTGGACGGCGTCCGTCGCGACCTCCATGGCCGAGTCGGAGGCGAAGCGCTTGGCGTGCGAGCTCTCGAGCGTGTTGCGCTTCCCCTGGTCGAGCAGCACGGCCGAGTTCCAGGTGGCCAGGCGCGAGAGGTGCACCTTCGTCGCCATGTCGGCGATCATGAACTGGATCGCCTGGTGCATCGCGATCGGCACGCCGAACTGGACGCGCTCCTTGGAGTAGTCGCGGGCGAACTCGAAGGCCGAGCGGGCGATGCCGGTGGCCATGGCCGCGACGCCGGGACGGGTGCGGTCGAGGGTCATCATCGCGAGCTTGAAGCCCTTGTTCTCCTCGCCGAGGAGGTACTTGGCCGGGACGAAGGTGTCGTTGAACGTGATGGTCGCGGTGTTGGACGCCCGCTGGCCCATCTTGTCCTCCTTCTTGTCCACGATGACCGTGTCGTCCTTGCGGACGAGGAAGGCGGAGATGCCGCGGTGGCCGGCGTCCGGGTCCGTCTTGGCGTAGACCGTGAACCAGTCGGCGTAGCCGCCGTTCGTGATGAAGCACTTCGAGCCGTTGAGGCGGTAGCCGCCGTCGACCTTCACCGCGCGGGTGCGCATGCCGGAGACGTCGGAGCCGGCGTCGGGCTCCGTGAGGCAGAAGGACGCCAGCTTCAGCGTCTCGGTGAGCTCGCCGAAGAACTCGGCCTGGACCTCGTCGGAGCCGCCGAGGGCGACGGGGGCGGACGCGAGGCCGTTGCAGCCGAGGGAGGTCTGGATGCCGGAGCAGCCCCAGGCGAGCTCCTCCTCGATGATGCAGCCGTCGAGGTAGCCGAGCCCGGCGCCGCCGAACTTCTCGGGCGCATGGGTGTTCATGAGGCCGACCTCGTGGGCCTTCTTGAGGACCTCCATCGGGAAGGAGCCGTCCTTGTCGTGCTCCCAGGCCACAGGGCGGATCTCACCCTCGGCGAAGTCGTGCGCGAGCTCGCGCAGGCTCTTCTGCTCGTCGGTGAGGGTGAAGTCGACCACGGTGTTCTCCTTGGGTGAGGGGGCGGTGCGACCCCCGGCTGGGGTGTCGCCCGAGCGGCAGATTGACTGGTCAGTCAACCCGTGATGGGCTGCATGGTAGAGCCCCGGGCCCCGAACGCAAGTCTCAGAGCAGGATGAACGCGACCGCGGCGACGCCCAGGGCGATCGCGAGCACGGTGACGAGGAGCAGGCCGACCTGCTCGGCGAAGACGGCAGGACGGCTGGGAGCCATCGTCCTGCGGCGGAGACGGCGCCACATCGGCGCATCGTAGGCCTGCGAGACTGGCCGGGTGCAGGAGGCGTTCGGCATCGTGATCTTCAGCGTGGTCATCCTCGCCGCGCTCATCGGGATCGCGACGCTCGGCTCCTCCCGGCGCGCCTTCGACCAGATCGGCGCGAACGGCCTCAACGACGGCTCGGACCGCCCCGCGAGCGAGCCGTCGAGCGGCGCGGCGTTCGCGGCGACGCGGGACGAGGAGGCCCGGCAGATGCTCGAGGCACGCAACGCGCGGCGGATCCGGCAGGGCAAGGAGCCGCTCGACGTCGAGCGCGAGCTCGCCCGGCTCGTGCAGGCCCCGCTCGTCCACGCCGACCCGCAGCTCGCCGCCGAGGTCCGGGACCTCGTCCTGGCCCGCAACCGCCGGCGGGTCAAGCAGGGCAAGGAGCCCCTGGACGTCGAGGCGGAGGTCGCGCGGCAGCTCACGGACCTCGGCTGATGTTGTCGTCGTCCGGGCTCTGGGGGAGAATGTTCGAACCCATGGCCTCCCCTCGCCGCTTCGAGCTCGAGGACGCGATCCAGCGTCCCGGCACCTACTTCAATCCGACCACCGAGATCCTGCTGGTGGTCGACGACTCCTCCTCCATCGACCGTGAGCTCTTCGTCGACGCGGACGTCGAGGCCTCCGAGTGGGTCCTCGTCGCCGACGAGGTCCCGGTGGACGACACGGTCCGCGACGAGGCGATCGAGCGCTTCGAGACCCGGTACCACGGCGGGGCGTCCGGCGCGATCGCCGCCGACCACGACGACGAGGACGAGGTCGACGACATCGAGCCCGACGAGGACCCGGACGGCGTCGAGGAGCTTCGCGGCTTCTAGGTTCCGCCGCCGCCGCGGGCTCCGAGGCGTCCCCCGCCCCCGAGAGGCGCCGGTCCTGCCCCGTGGCGGCTGCCCTCGGCCGCCTCGAAGACGACGGTGCCGCCGTCG
>JAOPZO010000046.1 GCA_025964065.1 Solirubrobacterales bacterium
CACGCGCTACGAGAACGCCGAGGAGGAGCTCGAGCGCATCTCCAAGCTCCCCAAGGACGTCGCCACGCGCGAGATGCAGGCGATCTATCAGGAGCCCATCAAGCCGGAGCTCATCACCCAGCGCATCCAGGAGATCAAGGACCAGGGCGTCGTAGCCGCTGCGTCCCTGACCCCGCAGCGCGTCGCGCAGTACTACGAGCTCGCGCTCGAGGCCGGCCTGGACATCCTCGTGATCCAGGGCACCGTCGTGTCCGCGGAGCACGTGTCGATGACCTCGACCCCGCTGAACCTCAAGGAGTTCATCCGCGAGGTCGGCATCCCGGTCATCGCCGGTGGCTGCGCCAGCTACCACACCGGCCTGCACCTCATGCGCACCGGCGCGGCCGGCGTGCTCGTCGGCGTCGGCCCCGGCGCGGCGTGTACGACGCGCGGCGTCCTCGGCGTCGGCGTCCCCCAGGCGACGGCCATCGCCGACGTGGCGGGTGCGCGCTCGACGAACATGCTCGAGACGGGCGAGTACGTCCAGGTCATCGCCGACGGCGGCATGCGCACCGGCGGCGACGTCTCCAAGGCGATCGCCTGCGGCGCGGACGCCGTGATGATCGGCTCCCCGCTCGCCCGCGCCTACGAGGCGCCGGGCCGCGGCTACCACTGGGGCATGGCGACGTTCCACCCGACGCTGCCGCGCGGTGCGCGGGTGCAGACGGTGCAGAACGGGACGATGGAGGAGATCGTCATGGGTCCCGCCCACGAGAACGACGGCACCTTCAACCTCATGGGCGGCCTGCGCACCTCGATGGCGACGTGCGGCTACCAGGACATCGCGGAGTTCAACCGCGCCGAGCTCATGATCGCGCCGTCCCTGCAGACGGAGGGCAAGCTGCTGCAGCAGGCCCAGCAGGTCGGGATGGGCTCGCGCGGCGCCTCGGCGTCGAACTCGCGGCCCGCCGACATGGGCTCCGGGAAGACCCCGGAGCTCGTGGAGACACCCGCTTGAACCATCCGGACACCGTCGTCACGGCGTCGACCGCGGCCACCGAACTGGTGGACGAGTCGGCGCCGCTCGACGTCCCCCGCAACACCGACGAGGTCGTCGTCCTCGACTTCGGCGGTCAGTACTCCCAGCTCATCGCCCGTCGCGTCCGCGAGTGCGGCGTCTTCAGCGAGCTGCTGCCGCACCACGTCGGCGTGGAGGAGGTCCGGCGGCGCAAGCCCAAGGGCCTCATCCTCTCCGGCGGGCCGGCCTCCGTGTACGGCGAAGGCGCGCCGCGCCTGGACCCCGAGCTCCTCGAGCTCGGCATCCCGGTCATGGGCATCTGCTACGGCATGCAGCTCGTGGCCCAGGCGTTGGGCGGCGACGTCCAGGGCGCCGAGGTCGGCGAGTTCGGCCGCTCGACGCTGACCGTCAACGAGCCCGGCCGGCTGCTCGAAGGCCTGCCGCTGGAGCAGGCGTGCTGGATGTCCCACCGCGACACGGTCTACGCCCCGCCGCCCGGCTTCACCGCGCTGGCCTCGTCGACCGTCTCGCCCGTCGCCGCCTTCGAATCCGTCGAGCGCGCGATCTACGGCATCCAGTTCCACCCGGAGGTCGTCCACACGCCCTTCGGCCAGGACATCCTCAAGAAGTTCCTCGGCGACATCTGTGAGTGCGACCTCACGTGGAGCGCCGCCTCGATCGTCGAGGACCAGCTCGCGAAGATCCGCGAGCAGGTGGGGGACAAGCAGGTCATCTGCGGCCTCTCCGGCGGCGTGGACTCGAGCGTCGCCGCCCTGCTCGTGCACCGGGCCATCGGCGACCAGCTCACGTGCGTCTTCGTCGACCACGGGATGATGCGCAAGAACGAAGGCGACCAGGTCGTCAAGACGTTCCGCGACACCTTCAAGGTGCCGCTCGTCGCGGTGGACGCCGAGGAGCGCTTCCTGACGAAGCTCGCCGGCACGAGTGAGCCGGAGGCCAAGCGCAAGATCATCGGCACCGAGTTCATCCGCGTCTTCGAGGAGGAGGCGCTGAAGCTCGCGCACGACGGTGAGGGCGCGAAATTCCTCGTCCAAGGCACGCTCTACTCGGACGTCATCGAGTCCGGCGGCGGGACGGGCACCGCGACGATCAAGTCCCACCACAACGTGGGCGGCCTGCCCGACGACCTCCAGTTCGAGCTCGTCGAGCCGCTGCGCGCGCTCTTCAAGGACGAGGTCCGCGCCGTGGGCGCCGAGCTCGGCCTGCCCGAGCGCCTCGTCTGGCGCCAGCCGTTCCCCGGCCCCGGCCTCGCGATCCGCGTCGTCGGGGGCGAGGCCACGAAGGAGCGCCTCGACCTGCTGCGCGATGCGGACGCGATCCTTCAGGACGAGATCCGCAACGCCGGCCTGTACCGCGACCTCTGGCAGTCCTTCTGCGTCCTCCCGGACGTCCGGACCGTCGGCGTCCAGGGTGACGAGCGGACCTACGGGTACGTCGTCGTCATCCGCGCGGTGACGAGCGACGACGCGATGACAGCCGACTGGGCTCGCCTGCCGTACGACTTGCTCGAGCAGATCGCCGCCCGCATGATCGGCGAGCTCCGCGAGGTCAACCGCGTGGTGCTGGACATCACGTCCAAGCCGCCCGGGACCATCGAGTGGGAGTAGCGGCAGCCTCGCCCAGGGGCTCGCGGCCTGGGGCGGGGTACCGCCGTGCGGACCAGCGCGGCGCGCGCGGTCCAAAAGCATCCTGACCGCCGATTCGGCGGGATGAGCCTGCGCACCGCATGTATCCCGCCCACCCGCTGTCTCCGTACCGGTCGTCTCCACGCCGCGGTCCGGCCCGATCGCCGACGCGTCGGTGCAGACGAGCTGCTGGACGCCTGGCGCTAGGCGCTCAGGACTGCGCGTCCCACCGCTTCAGCGCCGGCA
>JAOPZO010000055.1 GCA_025964065.1 Solirubrobacterales bacterium
CGCCGGGCCCGCGCCGTCGAGGAACGCCCGGGCGCCCGCGTTGCCCCGCAGCCGCTCGAACCGCGACGCGCCGCCGATCACGAGCGCGAAGGAGGGGCCGAACGCGACGAGCGAGGCGAGCAGCGCGCCCGGCACTCCCGCGGCGCCGTACCCCACCGCGGTGACGGTCTGCGTGACCGGCCCGGGCGTGAGCTGGCCGAGCGCCACCGCGTTCAGGAACTCGGCCTGGGAGACCCAGCCGTACGCGTCGACCGCGTCGGCCTGCATGAGCGGGATGATCACGAAGCCGCCGCCGTAGCTCAGCGCGCCGACCTTGAACGCCATCCACACGAGCGCGGGGTAGGTCGCGAGCCCGTGCCCCGCGGGCGCGCGCCGCAGCGCGAGCTCGGTCAGCCCCGCGAGGAGCAGCACGACGACGACGGCCGGCCCCAGCACGACCGTCGCCACCAGCCCCGCGAGGAGGTACGCGGCGCGTCGCGCGACGTGCTCCCCGCTCACCGACGCGCGGACGAGCTTCACCCCCGCCTCGGCCACGACGGCGACGACGGCCGCTCCCGCACCCGCCGCGGCCCCGAGGACCCAGGCGGGCGGCGCGTCCTGCAGCGTGAGCGCCGCGAGCGCGAGCACCGCGAGCAGACCCGGCAGGATGAAGACGAGCCCGCCCACGACCGCCCCCCGCGCGCCCGCGACGCGGTGCGCGCACCAGATCGCGAGCTGGGTGGACGCCGGGCCCGGCAGGAGCCCGCAGGCCGCGTTCGCGTCCTCGAACGCCCGCGCGTCCACCCACCGGCGGCGCTCGACGCAGAGCTCGCGCAGCAGTGCGACGTGGGCGGGCGGACCGCCGAAGCCCACGAGCCCGATGCGCCCCCACTCCCGCACCACCGTCCCCAGGCTCGCCGTCATCGAGAGCGGCACTCTCCCACCAC
Source organism: Solirubrobacterales bacterium (assembly GCA_025964065.1). Classification (GTDB taxonomy): domain Bacteria; phylum Actinomycetota; class Thermoleophilia; order Solirubrobacterales; family Solirubrobacteraceae; genus Paraconexibacter. The sequence continues at coordinate 927 of JAOPZO010000055.1, forward strand.
GCGCTCCCTAGCATGGGCACGGATGGAGACCCTCGCGACCGAGCTCCTCCAGGAGCTGCTCCGCTTCAACACGGTGAACCCGCCCGGGGACGAGCGCGTCGCCCAGGAGTGGCTCGCCGGCGTGCTCCGCGAGGCCGGCTTCGAGGTGGACCTCCTCGGCAGCACGCCCGAGCGCCCGAACCTCGTCGCGCGGCTGCGCGGCCACGCGGAGGGCCCCAACCTCTGCCTGCTCTCCCACATGGACACGGTGCTCGCGACTCCCTCGGAGTGGCAGCGCGACCCGTGGTCCGGCGACCTCGTCGACGGCGTGGTCTGGGGCCGCGGTGCGCAGGACATGAAGTCGCAGACCGCGAGCGAGGTCGCCGCCGCGCTCACCCTCGCCCGCTCCGGCTGGCGCCCCGCGCGCGGGGACCTGCTCGTCGTCTGCGTCGTGGACGAGGAGACGGGCGGTGCGGAGGGCGCGAGCTGGATCTGCCGCGAGCACCCCGAGAAGGTCCGCTGCGCCTGGGTCCTCAACGAGGGCGGCGGCTCCGTCTTCCCCGTCGGCGACACCCGCAACTACGGCATCTGCATCGCGGAGAAGGGCGTGTTCCGCTTCACGCTCACGGTGCGTGGCCGCGCGGGCCACGCCTCCATGCCGGGCTTCGCGGACAACGCGCTGCCGAAGCTGGCCCCGCTCCTCGCGACGCTCGCGGCCGCGAGGCCGGAGCTCGACCCGACCGACGCGCCCGTCGGCCTGATGCGCGGCGTCGGCATCGAGGTGGGCGAGGACCCCGCCGCCGCGCTCGCCGAGCTGCAGGAGCTCGCCCCCGAGCTCGCGCGCTTCGTCGAGCCCATGCTCTCGGTGACGTTCGCGCCGACCATGGTCCAGGCCGGCTCGAAGATCAACGTCATCCCGAGCGAGGCGTGGCTCAAGGTCGACTGCCGCGTCCCGCCCGGGCTGGGCGAGGACGACGCGCGCCGCCGCATCGAGGAGGCGCTCGCGGGCCACGACGGCTACGAGCTCTCCTTCGACGAGGAGGTCGTCGGCAACGCCTCGCCGCCCGAGGGGGCGCTGTGGGACGCCATCGCCGGCTTCCTCTCCCGTGAGGACCCGGGCGCCCGCGTCGTCCCCACGATGCTCCCGGCCTTCACGGACTCGCGCACCTGGCGCGCGACGTTCCCGGAGTGCACCGCCTACGGGTTCTTCCCGCAGAAGGACATGACCCTCTACGAGATGTGGCCGCTCGTGCACGGCAAGGACGAGCGCATCCACACGAGCGACCTGGGCTTCGCCGCCCGGGCCTACCACGACATCGCGAAGGAGCTGCTCGGATGAGCGACACGACCCCGGAGCCGGAGAAGCTGCGCCTCGGGGGGATGGCGCTGCGCAACGGCCTGCTCGTCCACGGCCCGACGCACTGGGCCGCCGCGGTGCGCACGCCCGCGGGCGCGATCCAGGTCGCCTCGGGCCGCAAGCCGCGCCTCAAGGGGCCCGTCGAGGGCGTCCCGGGCGCCCGCGGCGTCATCAAGCTCGGCGAGGCGATGCTCGTCATCCCGCTCGTGAAGCGGAAGCTCCCCGCTGCGCAGCTCCCGTTCCAGAACGCCCAGGTGCTCGGCTCGATGGCCGGCGCCGCGCTCGCCGGGAACCTCCTGCGCCGGCGCGTCGGCGGTGTCCGCGGCGAGGTGCTGCTGGCCGCCGTCTCGCTCGCCCCCTCGCTGCTCGCGCTCCGCGGCGGCGACCTCGCGGCCTACCACGGGGTCGAGCACAAGGCGATCGCCGCCTACGAGCACGGGGACGCCGACGCCCGCGACGCGGCGAAGGAGCACGACCGCTGCGGCTCGCACCTCATGGCCCCGATGCTCACCGCGAACGTCGCCGGCACGGCGCTGCTGAAGAAGCTCGTCGAGAAGCCCCGCGCGGCGCACGGCGCGGCGCTCTCGCTCGCCTCCGTCGGCCTCGCCGTCGAGGTCTTCGCCTGGAGCGAGCGCCACGCGGACTCCCAGGCCGCGAAGGCGCTCCGGCTCCCGGGCCACGAGCTCCAGCGCGTGCTCGGCACCCGCGAGCCGACGGAGACGCAGCTCGAGGTCGGCCGCGCCGCGCTCGACGAGATCCTGCGCGTGGAGGCCGCGGCGGCCTGAGCGACCGGTGGAGGTCCGGTCGCCCGGGGCCGCCGCTCAGTTCGCGCCGCCCGCGGAGATGACGTTGGCGCCTCCGGCCGAGATGACGTTGGCGTTGCTCGGGGCGATCACGTTCCCGCCACCCGGGGCGATGACGTTGCCGCCGCCGGCCGAGACCACGCCCACGGGGATCGGGAGGAGCCGGCCGGCGCCGTCCTTCATCGTCTCCTTGCCGATGACGTTGCCGCCTCCGGCCGAGATGACGTTGCCCTGGGCGATCGACAGCAGGTTCCCGCCGCCGGCCGAGATGACGTTCCCGCCGCCGGCGGCCACGACGTTGCCGCCGCCCGCCGAGACGACGTTCGCGCCCCCGGCGGACACCACGCCGGCGCTGCCGCTCAGGGTCTGACCCAGCGAGAGCTGGGCGACACCGACGTTCGCCTTGGCGGCGGTGGTGATGGTCGTGGTGGTGACGGGTCCGGTGAAGAACCGCG
>JAOPZO010000140.1 GCA_025964065.1 Solirubrobacterales bacterium
GCGGCCGCCTCGTGCTCGTGACGACGTGGTCCCCGCGGCCGTGGCTCCGGGCCGCCTTCGACGCCCTCGCGGCCGCCGTCCCCGACGCCTTCGCCGGCCTGCACGCGACGGACCCGCGCCCAGAGCTCGCGGAGGCGGGGTGGCGCCCGGGGCACGCGGCCGTGCTGCGGCGCGGCTATCCGAGCCTGGTCGTCCTCGCCCGCCGCGCCTGACGCACCCCCCAGAGCGCGCTGGGATCCGGATCGGCCCCACCCCCCTGGGGGCTGATCCGGGTCTCAGCGTCCGGGGGAGCGCCATGCGTCCGGGAGCGCGCCATGCGTCCAGCCCGCGGCCGGGGCGGAAGGTCCTGGCGCCGCGCTGCCGATGGGCCCCCGATGTCGCCCGCGGTGCGCTCCCTCCTGCTCGTGGCCGTCCTCGCCGCCTTCGTCCTCGTCGTCCGCTCGGAGGCCGGCCCACCGCCCACCGCGCCGGGCTTCGCCGTTCCGGACGCCGCGTCGCGCGCCCGGAGCTTCACGTGGGTCGAGGTCTCCCCCACCGACCAGCTCGCCGTCCGGCGTGCGATCGACGGCGCGCGCCCCGAGGCGCGCCGGCTCGTCGACGCGGTCGCGGGCCTCGTGCAGCTCCGGGTCGGCCCCGCGGGCCCCGACGCCGCCGGTACGACGCGCGCGAGCGCCGCGGGCTACGCCGTCGAGCTCGACCTCGCGGGCGTCTCCGCGGCCCTCGGTCCGCGCGGCCTGGACCGCCTCGTGCTGCACGAGCTCGGCCATGTCGTCGACTTCGCGCTCGTCCCCGACGCGCTGCTCGCCACGCTCGACGCACGTATCCCCGCGGGCTACGGGTGCGAGCACGGGCGCCTCGGAAGCTGCGCGGCCCCCGAGGAGCGCTTCGCCGAGACCTTCGCGAAGTGGGCGATGGACGACATCGGCGTCTCGCTCGAGATCGGCTACAAGGTCCCGCCGCCGTCCATGTCGCTCGGGGACTGGGGAACACCGCTCTCATCCGTGTTACCGACGTAGAAGTTTCTACATCGGTAACATCCGGGGCGGATGGTCGCCCACGAGCCCCCACGGTCCCGCCTTCCCCGGGCCGAGCGCGAGCTGCAGGTTCTCGACGCGGCGCGCGCGCTGTTCGCCGCGCGCGGCTTCCGCGACGTCACGATGGACGCCGTCGCCGCCGCCGTCGGCGTCACGAAGCCCCTGCTCTACAACTACTTCGGGAACAAGGAGCAGCTCTACCTCGCCTGCGTTCGCCGCACGGGCGAGGAGCTCGAGCAGGCCGTGAGCGCGGCCGTCGCCGCCGCACCGACCCCGGGCGAGGCGCTCAAGGCCGCACTCCGCACGTTCTTCGCCTTCGTCGAGCGCGACCGCGGCGCGTGGCAGGTCCTCTACGACGAGTCGCTTCCCACCGCCGGCCCGATCGCCGAGGCGATGGACGGCTACCGCGCCCGCATCGCCGCGCCCGTCGCCGGCGCCTTCGCGGGCCTCGGCGGCAGCGCCGTGCAGGCCGAGGCGCTCGCCCACGGCCAGCTCGCCGCCGCGGAGGCCATGAGCCGCTGGTGGCTCGCCACGGACGCCCTCCCCGCCCGGGAGCTCGCCGAGCTCCTCATCGACACCTTGGAACCCGGCCTCGCGCAACGCGCGACGGCTCCCGCACCCGAAGAAGGAACTCCATGACCGCATCCCTGCGCAAGGCCGTCGTCGTCGGCGGCAACCGCATCCCCTTCGCCCGCTCGAACTCCGTCTACGCGCAGGCCTCGAACCAGGACATGCTCGCGGCCGCCCTCGAGGGCCTCGTCGCCCGCTTCGGCCTCGAGGGCGAGCGCCTCGGCGAGGTCGTCGCCGGCGCCGTGTTGAAGCACGCCCGCGACCGCGACCTCACCCGGGAGACCGTCCTGGGCAGCCGCCTGGCGCCCGAGACGCCCGCGTACGACGTGCAGCAGGCCTGCGGCACCGGCCTGGAGGCCGCGATCCTCGTCGCGAACAAGATCGCCCTCGGGCAGATCGACGTGGGGATCGCCGGCGGCGTCGACACGACCTCCGACGCGCCCATCGCCCTGAACGACGACCTGCGCCGCGTGCTGCTCGAGGCGAACCGCGCGAAGACGAACGTCGGCCGCGCGAAGGCGCTCGCGAGCATCCGCCCCGGCCAGCTCGTGCCGGACTTCCCGCGCAACGCCGAGCCGCGCACGGGCCTCTCGATGGGCGAGCACCAGGCGCTGACCGGCAAGCGCTGGGGCATCACGCGCGCCGCGCAGGACGAGCTCACCGCCCGGAGCCACCGCAACCTCGCCGCCGCCTACGAGCGCGGCTTCATGAGCGACCTCATGCAGCCCTTCCTCGGGCTGGAACGCGACCAGAACCTGCGCCCGGACTCGAGCGAGGAGCAGCTCGCCAAGCTCCGCCCCGTGTTCGGCGGCGAGGACGGCACGATGACGGCGGGCAACTCGACCCCGCTCTCCGACGGCGCGTCCGTCGTGCTGCTGGCCAGCGAGGACTGGGCGCGCGAGCACGACCTGCCGGTCCTGGCCTCGCTGACGTACGCCGAGACCGCGGCGGTCGACTACGTCGGCGGCGACGAGGGCCTGCTCATGGCTCCGGCGTACGCGATGCCGCGGATGCTCGCCAAGGCGGGCATCGGCCTCGAGGACTTCGACCTCTACGAGATCCACGAGGCGTTCGCCTCGCAGGTCCTCAGCACCCTCGCCGCCTGGGAGGACCCGGTGTTCTGCCGCGAGAAGCTCGGGCTCGACGCCGCGCTCGGCGTCGTCCCCCGCGAGAAGCTCAACGTCAACGGCGGCTCGCTCGGCGCGGGCCACCCGTTCGCCGCCACGGGCGGCCGCATCGTCGCCTCCCTGGCCAAGGCGCTGCACGAGCGCGGCGGCGGCCGCGGACTCATCTCCATCTGCGCGGCGGGCGGCCAGGGCGTCGTCGCGATCCTCGAGTCGGAGGGCTAGGCCATGACGGACCTCTACACCCAGCTCGTCAACAACCCCGTCGGGAAGCTCATCGCGAGCAACGTCGGGCTCCCCCGGCCCGTCCCGCTCGAGCGCCACACCCCCGGCGCCCCGGTGCTCACGGGCCGGGCGCTGCTCGGCGGCGCCCCGGGCGGGCGGCTCGTCCCCGAGATCGCGAAGGTGCTCGCGCTCGCCGAGGTCGCCACGAGCACGAGCCTGCGCACCGACCTCCGCGAGGCGGCGGCCGCCGCCGACCTCGACGCCGCGGTCTTCAATCCCGAGGCGCCCGATGACCAGCGCTTCAAGGCGCTCGTGTACGACGCGACCGGCATCACGAGCTCCACGGCGCTCGCCGAGCTCCACGCGTTCTTCCACCCGACGATCCGCCGGGTGCAGCCCAGCGGCCGCGTCGTCGTGCTCGGCACCCCGCCCGAGCAGGCCGACACGCCGAAGGAGGCCGCCGCCCAGCGCGCGCTCGAGGGCTTCGTGCGCTCCGTGGGCAAGGAGCTCCGCGGCGGGGCGACGGCGCACCTCGTCCAAGTGGACCGGGGCGCCGAGGGCCAGCTCGCGAGCACCCTGCGCTTCACGCTCTCGCCGAAGTCCGCGTACGTCGACGCGCAGGTCATCCGCGTCTCCCACGGCGCGAAGGTCCCCACGAAGCTCGACTGGGAGCAGCCGCTCGCGGGCCGCGTCGCGCTCGTGACGGGCGCCTCGCGCGGGATCGGCGCCGCCATCGCCGAGGTGCTCGCCCGCGATGGCGCGCACGTCGTCGGCCTCGACGTCCCCGCGCTCGGCGACGACCTCCGGGACGTCATGGAGGAGCTCGGCGGCTCCGCCCTCGAGCTCGACATCACCGCCGAGGACGCGCCGGAGCAGGTCGTGGCGTACCTCGAGAAGGAGCATGCGGGCGTCGACGTCGTCGTCCACAACGCGGGCATCACCCGCGACAAGACGCTCGGGCGGATGGACGAGGACAAGTGGGGCCTCGTCCTCGCGATCAACCTCACCGCGGAGGAGCGCATCGACGACGCGCTGCTCGAGGCCGGCACGATCCGGGCGGGCGGGCGCATCGTCTGCGTCTCGTCCATGAACGGGATCGCCGGCGCGGCGGGCCAGACGAACTACGCGACCTCGAAGGCCGGCGTCATCGGGATGGTCGAGGCGATGGCCCCGGTCGTGGCCGAGCGCGGCCTCACGATCAACGCGGTCGCCCCGGGCTTCATCGAGACCGCCATGACCGCGGCGATGCCCATCGGCCCGCGCGAGGCCGGACGGCGGATGAACTCGGTCTCCCAGGGCGGCCTGCCCGTCGACGTCGCCGAGACCATCGCCTGGTTCGCGAGCCCCGCCTCCACCGGCCTGAACGGCAACGTCGTGCGCGTGTGCGGCCAGAGCCTGCTGGGCGCCTGATGGAGACCCTGGCCAGCGCCCCGAGCGCGCTCTCCCGCTACCCGCGCGCCGTCGCGCCGCTCATCCCGGGCGCCTCGCGGCTTCCCTGGGTGCCCGGCCGCGGCACCGCGGTGCCCGAGCGCGAGCTCGGGCTCGAGGACGTGGCGGTCGACTCCGAGCTGCTCGCGCGGTACGCCCGCGTCTGCGGCTTCCGCCTCGGCGCGACGCTCCCGCCCACCTACCCGCACGTCCTCGCGTTCGGGCTCCACATGGACCTCATGACCCGCGGCGACTTCCCGTTCGCCCCGGTCGGCCTCGTCCACGTCGAGAACGTCATCACCCAGCACCGCGCGATCCCGACGGGCGCCCGGCTCGAGCTCCGCGCGCGCGCCACGCAACCCGAGCCGCACCCCAAGGGCCGGACGTTCGCGTTCCTCACCGAGGCGCGCGTCGACGGCGAGCTCGCGTGGGAGGAGACCTCGACGATGCTGCGGCGCGGCAGCGACGGCAGCGACGAGCGCCGCCGCCCCGCGCGCACGG
>JAOPZO010000157.1 GCA_025964065.1 Solirubrobacterales bacterium
GCGGCAGGACGACGGTGAACGTGCTCCCGGCCGCGGGCGTGCTCTCGAGCGCGAGCTCCCCGCCGAGCAGCCCCACGAGGTCCCGGCTGATGGAGAGCCCGAGACCCGTGCCGCCGTAGCGCCGGGCCGTCGTGCCGTCGGCCTGGGCGAACGCCTCGAAGACCGAGCGCTGGTGCTCGTCGGCGATGCCGATGCCCGTGTCGGTGACGGCGAAGGCGATCCCGTCCTCCCCGGCGGCCGTGATCCGCAGCGCGACGCCGCCCGTCGGGGTGAACTTGAACGCGTTGGAGAGGAGGTTCTTCAGCACCTGCCGCAGCCGCAGCGGGTCGGTGACCATGAGGTCGGGCAGCTCCGGGTCGACGTCGACGACGTAGCTCAGCCCCTGGCTCTCCGCGACCGCGTCGAAGGCGTGCAGCATGGTGTCCGCGAGGCGGCGCAGCCCGACCTCGGCGAGGTCGAGCCGGACCGTCTTGGACTCGACCTTCGCGAGGTCCAGGATGTCGTTGAGGAGCTCGAGCAGGTCGACGCCGGAGGCGCGGATGACCTGCGCGTACTGGACCTGCTTCGGGGTGAGGTTCCCCTCCGGGTTGTCCTCGAGCTGCTCGGCGAGGACGAGCAGGCTGTTGAGCGGCGTGCGCAGCTCGTGCGACATGTTCGCGATGAACTCCGACTTGTAGCGCGAGGAGACCGTGAGCTCGGTCGCCGACGCCTCGACGAGCCGCTTGGCCGCCTCGACCTCCTCGAACTTGCGCTCGACCTCGGCGTTCTTCTCCGCCAGGAGCACGCCCTGGGTCTGGGCCTGCTCGAGCAGGCGGTCGGTCACCGAGGCGGCGTCGACGGTGTTGAGGACGAGGCCGATCGTCTCGGCGAGCTGGTCGAGGAACGCGAGGTGGGTCGGGCTGAAGCGGGCGAAGGACGCGAGCTCGATCACGGCCATCACCGAGCCCTCGAAGAGGATGGGGAGCACCAGGACGTTGAGCGGCGTGCCGTCCCCGAGCCCGGAGCTGATGCGCACGTAGTCCCGCGGGACCTCCGTGAGGAGGATCCGCTCCGCCTCCAGCGCGCACTGGCCGACGAGGCCCTCGCCGAGGCGGAGGCTCGTCGCGGCGTGCTTGCGCTCCTGCATCCCGTAGGCGGCCTTCTGGTGCAGCCGCCGGTCCCCGCCGTCGCCGGTGAGCGTGTAGAGCACGCCGTGCTGGGCGCACACGAGCGGCGCGAGCTCGGAGAGGATGAGCCGCGAGACCGTGTCGAGGTCGCGGTGGCCCTGCAGCGTGCGGGTGAAGCGCTCGAGGTTCGTCTTGAGCCAGTCGCGCTCGGTGTCCTCGCTCTTGGTCTCGCGCAGGTTGCGGACCATGAGGTTCAGCTTGTCCTTCAGGACGGCGACCTCGCCGCGCGCCTCGACGCTGACCTCGCGCGTGAGGTCGCCCTCGGTCACGGCGGTGGCGACCTCGGCGATCGCGCGGACCTGGGTCGTGAGGTTCGCCGCGAGCTGGTTGACGTCGTCCGTGAGGTCCTTCCACACGCCCGCGACCTCCTCCGACTGCGCCTGGCCGCCGAGCCGGCCCTCGACGCCGACCTCCTTGGAGACGCGCGTGACCTCGCCCGCGAAGCGGTTGAGCTGGTCGACCATGCCGTTCACGGTGTCCTTCAGCTCGAGGAACTCCCCGCGCACGTCGGCGGTGATCTTCTTCGAGAGGTCGCCGTTGGCCACCGCGGTGGTGACCTCGGCGATGTCGCGGACCTGCCCCGTGAGGTTGCGGGCCATGAGGTTCACGTTGTCCGTGAGGTCCTTCCAGACCCCGCCGACCTCGACGGTGTGCGCCGCCGCCTGGCCGAGCTTGCCCTCCGTGCCGACCTCCCGCGCGACGCGCGTGACCTCGGAGGCGAAGCCGTTGAGCTGGTCGACCATCGCGTTGATCGTGTTCTTCAGCTCGAGCATCTCGCCCTGCACCTCGACGGCGACCTTCTTGCTCAGGTCCCCGTCGGCGACCGCGCCGATGACGCGCTGCATCTCGTTGCTCGGGCGGACGAGGTCCTGGATGAGCCGGTCGACCGACTCGAGGCAGCCGGCCCACACCTGGTCGGTGCCGTGGAAGGAGACGCGCTGCGAGAGCCGGCCCTCCTGCCCGACCACGCGGCTCACGCGCTCGAGCTCCACGCCGAGTGCCTCGTTCGAGGCGAGGACGACGTTCAGGCTGTCGGCGACCTTGCCCTGCACGCCGGTCCAGTGGCGCGGCATGCGGGCGGAGAAGTCCCCGGCCCGCGCGCGGGCGAGCACGTCGAGGAGCACCTCCGCCTCCGCGCTGTCGAGCTGGTCCCGCTTCCTGGGGCGCATGGCCCTCCGTCGTGCATCGATCCTGGGGCGCGGCCGCCGGTCGACGGCCGCGGTGGTGCACGAGCGTGCACCTCCGGGTGATCGACGACCCGGCCGGGGACTTGAGCCCCGACGCGCCCGTCAGGCGGTCGGGAACGCCAGGCGCGTCGGCGCCGAGCGTCCGCGGAGGGTGACCTCCTCGCCACGGGTCCAGCGCTCGCACTCGCTGCCGAGGCACGCCTCGAGGACGTCCTCGGAGGCCAGCACCCGGCCCGGGGTCGTCTTCGCGAGGTCGGTCAGGCGCGAGGCCTCGTTGACCGGGTCGCCGATCACCGTGTACTCGAACCGGCGCTCGGCCCCGATGTTCCCGGCGACCGCGGGGCCGCAGGCGACGCCGATGCCCGCCTCGAGCTCCGGGACCTCCTCGCGCAGCCGCACGTCGAGCTCGCGGGCCGCCGTGAGGGCCTGGCCCGGGGCGTCCTCGACGTCGAGCGGGGCGCCGAAGATCGCGAGGGCCGCGTCCCCCTCGAACTTGTTGATCCACCCGCCGTTGGCCTCGACGACGTCGACGACCACGGCGAAGAAGCGGTTCAGCAGCGCGACGACCTCCTCGGCGGGCCGGTCCGACGCGAGCTTCGTCGAGCCCGTGAGGTCGACGAAGAGGATGCTCACCGTCCGGACCTCGCCGCCCATCCGGATCTCGTCGGCGAGCGCGAGGCCGGCGACGTCCTCCCCCACCTGACGGCCGAACACGTCGCGGATGCGCTCCCGCTCGCGCAGCCCGCGGACCATGTCGTTGAAGCCGGCCTGCAGCAGGCCCATCTCCGTGGAGTCCCAGACGCCGACCTCCGTGTCGAGCTCCCCCTCGCGCACGCGTTCCAGGCCGCGCCGGATCGCGGAGATCGGGTGGACGGTCGCGTAGGCGGCCAGCAGCGTGACGATCGCGCCGAAGACGAGCGAGATGCCGCCGAGCGCGAGCACGGTGATCGCGAGCGTGCTCTCGTCGATGACGACCGGGGTCAGCGCGACCACGGCGATCATGAGCAGCCCGACGACCGGCACGCCCGTGCCGAGCGCCCACGCGAGCCCCCAGCGGGTCGCGACCCCGGGCACGCCACGGCGGCTGCTGGCCCCCGCGGCGAGCGCCCGCGCGGCGACGGGGCGCAGCGCGAGCTCCGAGAGCAGGTAGCAGGCGGCGGAGGTCGTGATGCCGCCGAGGAGGACGGTGAGGCCGACGCCGAGCGCGAGCAGTGCGGAGAACGCCGCGAGGTTGAGGACGACGAAGAGCACGACGGCGCTCCCCCACAGCACCGCCTCGACGACCATGAGCCGCAGGGGCGCGCGCAGGACGTGCAGGCGCTCCTCGGGGGTCGGCTCCCGGCCCTGCAGGAGCCAGCGCGACACGCCGTGGCGGCCGCGCTCGATCCGGCGCAGCCCCCAGGCGACCCCGACGACCAGCGCGAGGCCGAGGTACCCGAGCGCGACCGCCAGGTTGACGACGAGGACCTCGGCGTCCTCGCCGAGGTCGGGCTTGGGCAGCGCGAAGAGCGCGAAGCACAGGACGGTGGCGGCGCCGACCGTGTTGGCCAGCACGATCACGGCGACCGTCAGCAGCCGCGCGCGGCGCCGGACCTTCGCGGGCGGCAGGTCGGGGTCGCCGACGAGCAGCCGCCGGTCGACGCGGCGGCGGCCCACGGGCTAGCGCACCAGGCCGCTCAGCTTGTCGATGACGCCGTAGTAGCGGACGGGGGCCACGCGCGTGAGCAGCGACAGGGCGACGGCGTCCGGCCCGATCATGATGCGGCTCTTCCCCTTCTCGATGCCGGTGTGGATCGTCTCCGCGGCCTTCGCGGGGGTCGTGCGGGCGAGCTTCTTGAAGTCCTCGTTCATCTTCGCGTGGTCCGTCCCACCCTGGTCGTCGACGTGGAAGCGGGCGTTGGCGACGATGTTCGTGCGGATGCCGCCGGGATGGATCGCCACCGCGCGGACGTCGGTGCCGCGGAGCTCGTGGCGCAGCGACTCCGTGAAGCCGCGGACCGCGAACTTCGAGGCGCAGTAGGCGCTCTGGGTCGGGAAGCCGATGAGGCCGAAGACGCTCGAGACGTTCGCGATGACCCCGTGGCCCTGCTCCTGCATCACCGGGAGCCAGGCGCGCGTGCCGTGCACGACGCCCCAGAAGTTCACGTCGAAGCACCACTCGTCGTCCTCCGGGCTCGCGTCGGCGACGGTCTGGCTCGTGGTGACGCCCGCGTTGTTCACGACGAGGCCGATCGGGCCGGGCGACCACTCGCGCACCTCCGCCGCGAAGGTCATCTGCCCCTGGCGGTCGCGGACGTCGAGCTTCCGGGTGAGGACGGGACCGCCGATCGTCTCGGCGGTCTCCCGGAGCTCCTCCTCGTTCCAGTCGCAGAGGGCGACGGGGCAGCCGTGCGCGGCGAGGCGCTGGGCGAGCGCCCGGCCGATGCCCGAGCCCGCACCGGTGATGACGGCCGTGCGGCCGGAGACGACAGGGGGAGCGGACATGGCGCCGGATCCTAGGGCGACGCGGCCCGGGATAGGGTCGGCCCATGTCCGGATCCGCGTTCCGCGCCGCCGTCGAGGCGGGCGACATCGAGGGCGCGACGGCGCTCCTGGCCGACGACGTCGTCTTCCGCTCCCCCGCGGTGTTCAAGCCCTACGAGGGCAGGGCGACGGTCGCGCACCTGCTGACGACGGTGTTCGAGGTCTTCGAGGACTTCCGCTACACGGACGAGCTCGACGCCGACGGGGTGCACGCGCTCATCTTCGAGGCGCGGGTCGGGGACAGGCAGCTCCAGGGCCTGGACCTCATCCGCACGGACGCGGACGGCCGCATCACGGAGTTCACGGTGATGGTGCGGCCGGCGTCCGGCCTCGCGGCGGTCGCGGCCGCGATGGGCGCGCGGCTCGGGGCGGGCTAGGAGCCGGGGGCGGGCGGCGCCCCGGCGGCCGG
>JAOPZO010000181.1 GCA_025964065.1 Solirubrobacterales bacterium
AACGCGCAGCAGCGACATCCGCTCAGCCATCCCGCCGCACCGTAGTCCCGCCGCCCGACGACACCCGCCCGCACCCTCGACACCTCAGCCTAGGAACGACCACAACAGCCCCAGCACACACTTCCACCGATGGTGCACCGTCGACGCGTGTACGTCTGCGAACGGGGGCGAAACGGCGTCTCGCCCGCTGAATAGACATGGACGAGAACACGAGACAGGACAAGCGCGACCACCAGGCGCGCGTCAACGTCGACGACGCTACGTGGGCGGAGTTCCGCCGCTACGCACCGGGGTCGGTGTCAGCCGTGCTCGGCGAGCTGGTCGAGCGGGAGGTGCAGCGCTACCGGCGGCGGGCCGCGCGTGACGGCTCATCCGACGAGCGCCGGCTTCCGGAGCTCATCGAGGACGCGCGACAGGTACACGCGGACTTCGCGGTGATCATCGAGCGGATGGTGGCGGCGAAGGAGCGGCCGAGGCCTGGCGTCTGGCGGTACTGATCCAGTCCTGCGCGGAGACGGGCTGCTGGCCGCGGTGCTCTCGCATGACGTGCGAGTAGGTGTCGAGCGTCATCGTCGGGGCGTGGCCGAGCATGTCGGCCAGGTCGACGATCGAGACGCGCTGCTCGCGGATGAGCAGCGAGGCGAACGAGTGGCGCAGGTCGTACGGGCGAGGCTCGCCGAGGCCGATCGCCCGCGTCGCGCCGTGGAAGTGGCGGTTGCGCCAGTTGTTCCAGTCGTCGAGCCGCCACGGCGCTCCGTCCTCGCGCGGGAAGAGCAGCGTGTCGGCACCGCCACGTAGCTCGGCGACGTGCGCCTTGAGCTCGTCGCGGAGGACGTCGAAGAGGTCGACCGTCCGGTACGCGCGGCCGGTCTTCTGCACCTTGAGCCGGCCATGGGCGACGGCCTACTCGACGAGCAGCGTGCGCTCGCGGACGTGGCGGACCTCGAGGGCGAGCATCTCCCCCGGCCTCAGGCCGGAGTAGGCGAGGACGCTCACCATGAGCGCCGACCGCTCGCGGCCCTCGGCGAGCATCGCCGCGCGGATCGCCTCGACCTGCTCGGGGTCGAGCGGCTGCACCGCGCGCTTGCGGCCCTGCTTCGGCTTGCGCACGACGCTCACCGGGTTCGCGGTCGCCTCGCCCCACTCGACCGCGACGGTGAAGATCGCCTGTAGGAGGTTCATCGTGCGCCGGCCCGTCTCGACGCCCGCCCCTTCAGCGAGCAGCTCGGCGCGCCACTGGGCGACCATCCGCGGCCGGATGCGCCGCAGCTCGACGTCGCCGAAGCGCGGCCGGACGCGGACGTCGAAGAGGCGCTCCAGGCCGTTGACCGTCTCGGGCTGCAGACGGGAGCGGGCATCGGCGACCCACACGGGCCAGAACGCCGCGAGGAGCACCGCGCCGACCTCCGCGTCGTCGTCGGGCGGCTTCGTCGCCTCGAGCGCGAGGCGCGCGCTCGTACTCCGCCGCCTCCCGCGAGCTGCAGCTCTTGCGGCGGCGCACGCCGACTGCGTCCCAGTAGCGCACGGACCACTGCTCGGTGACGCTGCCGTCGGCGCGGGTGTGGTTGCGGCGCTCGACGGACGGCTCGCTCCTACGCATCGCCGAAGAGCCAGGCGTCGAGGTCGGCGGGCCGGATCCGGTACGCGCCCCGCCCGCCGCGTTCTCGCCGGACGACACCCGCGCGCAGCGCGCCCGTGTCGATCGCGCGGCGGATCGTGCGCTCGCAGCAGCGCACGCGCGCGGCGGCTTCCGCGATGGTCAGGAACGCCGGATCGCCGGCGGTGGTGCGTGGGTCGAACGGGAACTCGAGCTGGCTCGGGGGAATCGCCTCCTGTACTACCAGCGGTCGAGGCACCGTTTCGCCCCCCTCCGAAAGGGGCCCGAGTGTCTGCATTCGACCCGAGCGGACCCCCCTGGGTCCGGCTACGTACCCACCACGTACCCACCAGATGGGTCCGCCAGAGGGCCCCGGAACGCAAGAAGCCCCCGCGATTGCAGGGGCTTCACCAGAGCCCTCCATCGGATTCGAACCGATGACCCCTTCCTTACCATGGAAGTGCTCTACCACTGAGCTAGGAGGGCGGGTCCGCGGCAGTGTAGACGACGACCGCCCGGCCTGACGGCCCACCGGTGATCCGCCGCGGACGAACGTCCGAGGGCGCGCTCTTGGCGCGTGGGTACGCCAGGGCTATGCCCTCCGACGAGGACCTGGACGAGTCGACCAGGACGGACCGGGAGTCGGACCTCCCGAAGCTCGCGGCCCATCGGTTCAGCCGCGATGTGCAGGTGGTCGAGGTGCGGCGCTCCGGCCAGGCGCATGACGCGGGCCGGACGGTCGAGGCGCCCGCGCAGGACAACGCGGCCGGCTAGCCCCCCGCCGGTCGGGGGGTTGCGTTCGACACCGCGTCGAGCGCGCGGGAGCCTGGCTCCATGGACGGCTTCGACGACGTGGCGCGCTTCCGCGCCGACGACGACCCCCAGCTGGTGGCGGCCTCCTTCGCCTGCCCCGTCTGCCTCGGCCTCGACGGGGTCGCCCGCCTGCTGATCGAGCGCGACGACTCGGAGGTCGAGTGCGCGTGCGTGGGCTGCGGGACGGCCTGGACGGTCGCGGTGGACCCCGCGCAGGTGATGCGCCTGGTGCTGCACCCGCCGACTGCGGAGGAGACGCGCCTCCGGCTCCTCACGCCACGGATGGCCGACGCCCCGTGGTCGCAGCACCGCCGCGCCGCCTGATCGACGACCGTCACGGCGACTCAGACCCGCCGGGTCACCCGCACGCGGCCACCGCCGCGCGGGATCATCGTCACGTTGCGGTGCTGCTCGCGCTCTGGCGCGGGATCGATCGCCTCGAGGTCCACGTGGGCGGCGATCACCCGCAGCACGATCCGCTGCTCCGCCATCGCGAGCGCCGCGCCGAGGCAGCGTCGCGTCCCGCCGCCGAACGCGAGCCACGAGTACGTGCCGGGCTTCACGCCCAGGAAGCGCTCGGGCCGGAAGGCGAACGGCTCGGGGTAGAGGTCCTCGCGGTGGTGCAGGAGCGGGATCGCGACGGAGACGATCGCCTTGGCGGGGACGACGTGGCCCCCGAGCTGCCAGGGCGCCTGCACCCGCCGGCCGACGAGCGGGATCACCGGGCGCACGCGCATGGCCTCGTGGATCGTCGCCTCGACGACCGCGTCCGCGGCCTCGCCGCCCCCGCGCACCGCGTCACGCAGCACGCCGTACGCCTCCGGCGTGCGCACGAGCCGCTCGAAGGTCCAGGCGAGCTGGTTCGCCGTCGTCTCGTGCCCCGCGAGCACCAGGGTCAGGAGCTCGTCGCGGACCTCGCGGTCGGTGAGGTGCTTCCCCTCCTCGTCCGTGGCGGCGAGCAGGAGCGAGAGGACGTCCTGACCCCGCGTGTGCGCCGGCACCGCGCGGCGGGTGGCGATGACGCGCAGGTAGTGGCGGTCGACGTGGTCCATCGCGAGCTTGAGCGGGCCACGGGGCTCGGTGCGCCCGGTGTTCAGGAGCTCGACGACCTGCCATGCGGGCCGCTCGCTGAGCGCGAGGACGCGGCGGGTCGCGTCGCGTAGGCCGCGCTCCGGGCTCCCCACCGCGGGCTTCCCCTCGACGCCGAAGATCCCGGCCATGATCACCCCGAGCGTCACGGCCTGCATCCGCTCGGCCGTCACGACCTCGTCGCCCGTGGCCCACGTGTCGAGCTCGCGCACCACGACGCGCTCGATCGCCGCCGCGTAGCGCCCGATCGCCTCGCCGTGGAAGGGCGGCAGGAGCAGCCGGCGCTGGCGCAGGTGACGGGCGCCGTTCGTCGTGAGGACGGAGCGGCCGAGGACGGGGCGCAGCGGCGACTCCGCCGCCATGGACGGGACGAGCGCCGCGGGCGCGGTCATGAGCGACCGCACGTGGTCGGGGTGGCTGACGAACGTGATCGTCTCCGGCCGCCCCGCGGGGCGGAACGCGAAGGTCCCGCCGAGGGCGCGGCGCGCGCCGAAGAGGTACGGGAGCGGTCGCCCCAGGAACCGCGCGGTCTGGAGCGCCGCCGGCGCGTCGAGCTCCGGCGGGAGGC
>JAOPZO010000216.1 GCA_025964065.1 Solirubrobacterales bacterium
GGACGGCCCGGCCGTGGTCGCCGCGGCGGACCGCGGGGAGGCCGGCGCGATCGACGCGCTCCGCATCCTCGGCGAGCGCCTCGGCATCGGCATCGCGACCGTCCTGCACTGCTACGAGCCGCCGCTCGTGTGCATCGGCGGCGGGGCGAGCGCGGCCGGCGACCACCTGCTCGAGCCCGCCCGCCGCATCGCGAAGCTGTGGACGCTCCCCGGGGTCGGCGAGCGCACGGAGATCCGGATCGCGCGCTGGGGACCGCAGGCCGGGGTCCGCGGCGCCGCGCTGCTCGCGAAGTCCGAGCTGCTCGACGACGTGCCCACGAGCGTCGCGGGGAGGGCGGCGTGAGGATCGCCGTGGCCTTCGACCACGCGGGCGTCCCGTTCACCCACGTCGTCGCCGAGGCGATCCGCGCCGCGGGCCACGAGCCCGTCGACGTCGGCACCTGCGACGACTACCCCGACGCCGCGCTGCTCGCGGGGCAGGCGATCCACAGCGGCGAGGTCGAGCGCGCGGTCGTCGTGTGCGGCTCGGGCGCGGGCATCGCGGTCGCCGCGACGAAGCTCCCGGGCATCCGCGCCTGCGTCGGGCACGACACGTACACCGCCGCCCAGTGCGTCACGCACGACGACTGCAACGTCCTCTGCGTCGGCGCGCGCGTCATCGGCCCCGTCTACGCGGCCGCCTGCATCACCGCCTTCGCGGGCGCGAGCTTCTCGGGCGAGGAGCGCCACGTCCGCCGCCTTCACAAGATCGACCAGCTCGAGCAGCGAGGATTCGCGCTCGAGCCACCCACTCCCCAGGAGCACACCCCATGAGCACCACCCCCAAGGTCAACGAGCGCATGGCCGCGATCCTCGCCGCCGGCACCTCCCCGTGGCTGGACCAGATCCGCCGCGACCTCATCGCCGAGGGCGAGCTCGAGCGCATGGTCGCCGAGGACTCCCTCCGCGGCGTCACCTCGAACCCGGCCATCTTCGAGAAGGCGATCCTCGGCGCCGACCTCTACGACGAGACGATCGCCACGCTCGCGAAGGACGGCACGGACGCCCGCGGCATCTACCAGGCCATCGCGATCAAGGACGTGCAGGACGCCTGCGACGTCCTGCGCCCCGTGTGGGAGGAGACGGGCGGCGTCGACGGCTACGTCTCGCTCGAGGTCGACCCCGACATGGCGGCCGACACGGACCGCACGGTCCAGCAGGCCAAGGAGTACTGGGCCGCGGTCGGCAAGCCGAACCTCATGATCAAGATCCCGGGCACCGACGAGGGTGTCCCGGCCATCACCGAGGTCGTCGCGGCCGGCATCAACGTGAACGTGACGCTGCTGTTCTCCGTCGAGAGCTACTCGAACATCGCCGAGGCGTACATCAAGGGCCTCGAGCGTCGCCAGGAGGCCGGCGAGTCCCTCGACGTGCACTCCGTCGCCTCGTTCTTCGTCTCCCGGGTCGACACCGAGGTGGACAAGCGGCTGAAGGAGGCCGGCGCCGACGACGCGCTCTTCGGCCTCGCCGGGCTCGCGAACGCCCGCGCCGCCTACCAGCGCTTCAAGGAGGTGTTCCACGGTGAGCGCTTCGCGGCACTCGCGGCGGCCGGCGCGCCCGTGCAGCGTCCGCTCTGGGCCTCCACCGGCGTCAAGGACGAGCGCTACCCCGACACGCTCTACGTCGACGGCCTCATCGCGCCCGAGACCGTCAACACGATGCCGATGGCGACCCTCGAGGCCGCCCGCGACCACGCCGAGGTGAAGGGCGCGACCGCCGACCAGGACCCGACCGCCGACTTGAAGCGGCTCGCGGACGCGGGCATCGACATGGAGGAGGTCACGAAGAAGCTCCTCCAGGACGGCATCGATGCGTTCGTCACGCCGATGGAGAAGCTCCTGGCGGGCATCGAGGAGAAGCGCGGCCAGGTCGCATGATCGGGCGCTCGCTGACCCAGGAGCAGCAGACCGCGGTCGACGCGCGGGTCGCCGCGGCGGCGGGGATCGCCGAGCGCGTCTGGGCGAAGGACGACACGGTCTGGGGCCCGGCCGGGCAGGAGGAGGTCGCGAACCGCCTGGGCTGGCTCGACATCGCCGACCGCCTGCGCGCGGAGGCCGACGACCTCGTCGCGTTCGCGAGGGAGGTCGTGGCCGACGGCATGACGGACGTCGTGCTGCTCGGCATGGGCGGCTCGTCGCTCGCGCCCGAGGTGCTTCGGCTGAGCACCCCGCCCGTGGAGGGCTTCCTGACCCTTCACGTCCTCGACTCCACGGACGCTGGCGCGGTCGCCTCGACGGCCGCCGCGGTCGACCTCGACCGGACGCTCTTCCTGGTGAGCACGAAGTCGGGCGGGACGATCGAGACGCTCTCCGCGTTCAAGACGTTCTGGGAGCGCAGGCCGGACGGCGCGCACTTCGTCGCGATCACCGACCCGGGCTCCGCGCTCGACGCGATCGCCGGCGAGCACGGCTTCCGCCGCACGTTCCTCAACGACGCGAACATCGGCGGGCGGTACTCCGCGCTCTCCTACTTCGGGCTCGTGCCGGCGGCGCTCATCGGCGCCGACGTCGCGGGGCTCCTGGACCGGGCGATCGCGGAGGCGGGCGAGAACCACGACGGCGCGAGCGACGGCATCTGGCTCGGCGCCGCGCTCGGCGCGCTCGCCGAGACCGGCCGCGACAAGCTCACCTGGGTCGTCTGCGAACCGCTCGGCTCGTTCGGCCTCTGGGCCGAGCAGCTCGTCGCGGAGTCGACGGGCAAGCAGGGCAGGGGGATCCTCCCCATCGCGGACGAGCCGCTCCTCGGGCCCGAGGCCTACGGCCCCGACCGCGTCTTCGTCCACGTCCGCAACAGCGCTGCCCCGATGGAGCACCACGACGAGGCGCTGCGGGCACTGGCCGATGCCGGGCACCCCGTGCTGACGCTCGAGACCGACGGCACCCCGGCCGACCTCGGCCGCCTCTTCTGGCTCTGCGAGTTCGCCGTCGCCGTGGCGGGCTGGGCGCTCGGGATCAACCCGTTCGACCAGCCCAACGTCGCCGAGGCGAAGGCGGCCACCACCGCGGTCCTCGAGGAGTTCGAGACGTCGGGCGAGCTCGCCGAGGAGGCCGACGGCTCCGTCGCGACGCTCCTCGACGGCGCCGCACCGCCGAGCTACGTCGCGATCATGGGCTACGTCGAGGGTTCGGAGGCGCTGGCCGCCGCGGTGTCCGAGTTGCGCGCGGCCATCCTCGAGCGCACGCGCTGCGCGACGACGTTCGGGTACGGCCCGCGGTTCCTGCACTCCACGGGCCAGCTCCACAAGGGCGGCCCGGCGACGGGGCGCTTCCTGCAGCTCGTCCACCCCGTCACCGAGGACGTCGCGATCCCCGGGGCGACCTACGGGTTCGAGACGCTCAAGGCCGCGCAGGCCACGGGCGACCTCCGCACGCTGCGCGCCCACGACCTCCCGGCGGAGCGGGTGACGCTCACGGGCGATCCCGTGGCCGCCGTCCGCAGGCTCACCGACCAGATCAAGGGAACGTAGACATGGCGCAGATCGGCTTCGTCGGCCTCGGCAAGATGGGCGGCAACATGGTCGCCCGCATCAAGCGCGACTCCGATCACGAGGTGGTCGTCACCGACCTGGACCTCGAGACGGTCGAGCGGGCCGTCGCGCTCGGCGCGGAGTCGGCGGAGGATCTGCAGGACATGGTCTCGAAGCTCGCTGCGCCCCGGACGGTCTGGATCATGATCCCGGCCGGCGACCCGACCCAGAGCATCGTGGACCAGCTCGCCGAGCTGCTCGAGCCCGGCGACGCGATCGTCGACGGCGGCAACTCGAAGTGGACCGACGACGTCGAGCGCGCGAAGGTGCTCGCCCAGAAGGGCATCGGCTACGTCGACGTCGGCACGAGCGGCGGCGTGTGGGGCCTCGACGTGGGCTACTGCATGATGGTCGGCGGCCCCGACGACGCGGTCGGGCGGCTCGCGACGTTCCTCGACGTCCTCGCCCCGCCGCCCACCGAGGAGCACGGCCCGGGCTGGGGCCACATGGGCCCGACGGGCGCCGGCCACTTCGTGAAGATGGTCCACAACGGCATCGAGTACGGGATGATGCAGGCCTACGCCGAGGGCTTCGACATCTTCGACAAGAGCCCGTTCGAGCTCGACAACGCGAAGATCTCGCACCTCTGGATGCAGGGCTCGGTCATCCGCTCCTGGCTCTGCGAGCTCGCCGCGAAGGCGTTCGAGGAGGAGGGCAACACGCTCGACGGCCTCACCGCGTTCACCGCGGACTCGGGCGAGGGCCGCTGGACGATCGAGGCCGCGATGGCCACGGACGTCCCGACCCCGGTGCTCACGGGCGCGCTCAACGCCCGGTTCTACTCACGCGGCAACGGCGACTTCACCGGTCGCGTGCTCTCGGCGCTCCGCCACCAGTTCGGCGGCCACGCCACCCAGAAGCATGCGGACGGCTGATGACCGAGCCGCTCCCGAACCCGCTCACGGAGGGACTCGAGCGCCTGCCGGTCCACCCGACCGCGCTCGTGATCTTCGGCGGCACGGGCGACCTCGCGCGCCGCAAGCTCCTGCCCGCGCTCTACAACCTCGCGGCGGACGGCGCGCTTCCCGAGCGCTTCCACCTCATCGGCGTCTCGCGCTCGGAGCTCCCCGACGAGGAGTTCCGGACGCAGGCCGCGGCGGCGGTGAAGGAGTTCTCGCGGCGCGAGGCCGACCCGAAGGTCCTCGACGCGCTGCTCGCCGAGGCGCGGTACATCTCCGGCTCCTTCGACGACGAGGGGATGTACCCCCGGCTCTCCGAGGCGCTCGACGGCTTCGACGCGGCGTCGGGGCAGCAGCTCAACCGGGCGTTCTACCTCTCCACCGCGCCCGAGTTCTTCCCCGTGATCGTGGAGGCGCTCGGCCGCCACGACCTCACCGCGCACGACGGCGCGGAGGTCCGGGTGATCATCGAGAAGCCGTTCGGGACGACGCTCGCGGAGGCGCAGGAGCTCAACCGCACGGTGCTCTCCGTGCTCGACGAGTCGCAGGTCTTCCGCATCGACCACTACCTGGGCAAGGAGACCGTCCAGAACATGCTGGCGTTCCGCTTCGCCAACGGCATGTTCGAGCCGCTGTGGAATCGGAACTACATCCGCAACGTGCAGATCACGGCGTCCGAGGACATCGGGATCGGGTCGCGCGCGGGCTACTACGACCACGCGGGCGCGCTCCGCGACCTCATGCAGAACCACATGATGCAGCTGCTCACGCTGCTCTGCATGGAGCCGCCCGTCGACTTCTCCGCGGACGAGATCCGCAACGAGAAGGTGAAGGTCCTGCACGCGATCCAGCCCCCGGAGCCCGACCGGACGATCCGCGCGCAGTACGCGCCGGGCGTCGTCGCCGGCAGGGAGGTACCGGGATACCTCGGGGAGAACGGCGTCCCGGAGGACTCGAACACGGAGACGTTCGCGGCGGTCCGGCTCACCGTGCAGAACTGGCGCTGGGCGGGCGTGCCGTTCTACCTGCGGACGGGCAAGCGCCTCTCGCGGAAGGTCACCGAGATCGCCGTGACGCTGCGGCCCGTGCCGCACCAGGCGTTCAACCAGGAGGGGTCGGTCGGCGTCCAGCCCAACCAGCTCATCTTCACCGTGCAGCCCAACGAGGGCGTCACGCTGAAGCTCGGGGCGAAGATCCCCGGGACCCGGATGCGGGTGCGCGGGGTGAACATGGAGTTCCTCTACGGGACCACGTTCCTGTCGCAGTCGCCCGAGGCCTACGAGAAGCTCATCATGGACGCGATGCGCGGCGACGCGACGCTCTTCACCCGCAACGACGAGGTCGAGGCGCAGTGGCGCATCATGGACCCCGTCGTGCAGCGCTGGGAGGCCGCGCCCGGTCCGCTCCCGCAGTACGAGGCCGGCACCGCCGGGCCCGCGGGAATCGAGCAGCTCCTGGCCGGTGACGACAAGTGGCGGGCGATCTAGGCGGCCCCGTGGTCCCCGCGGCGAAGACGGACGCGGTCTGGCGGGCCGAGGACACGACCCCGACGGCGATCGAGGCGGCGCTCCGCGCGCTCATGACGGAGTCGCGCTCGCGCTCGCAGAGCTACGTCCCGGCGCGGTCGCTGAACCTCGTCTGCATCGTGGACGAGGACTACTCGGGCGAGGTCGCGAACCGCCTGCGCGGCGTGGGGCGCTTCGCGGCGTCGCGCACCGTGGTCTGCGCGGTCTCCCCCCGCCACCGGACGCTCGACGCGGTCGCGACGATCGCCGTGCCGACGGACACGGAGGAGGGCGTTCACGCGCCGATGCGCGAGACCGTCGTCCTCGACGTGGGGCCGCAGCACCTGCGGCAGCTCGCAACGATCATCGACCCGCTCGTCATCACGGACGTCCCGACCGTCGTCTGGTCCCCGCACGGGCACTCGGACGCGCTCGACGCGCTTCTCGGCCTCGCGCAGGTCGTGCTGGTCGACTCGGTCGACGAGCCCGAGCCCGCCGACGCGGTCGCGCGGCTCCGGGAGCTCATGGACCGCACGTACGTCGTG
This sequence comes from Solirubrobacterales bacterium, assembly GCA_025964065.1. Taxonomy (GTDB): domain Bacteria; phylum Actinomycetota; class Thermoleophilia; order Solirubrobacterales; family Solirubrobacteraceae; genus Paraconexibacter. The sequence goes on from JAOPZO010000216.1 coordinate 6,515, forward strand.
GACCTCGCGTGGCTGCGCACGACGCCGTGGCGCGAGCGCATCGCGGCGACCTTCGACCCGGAGAAGCTGCGCCCCGACCTGCGGCTCATCTCGAACCTCGTCGTGCGCCACCACCCGGACTCGGCGATCGCCGGGCTCCTCTTCGTCGGCTGGCTCGCCTCGCGGCTGGACTGGGAGCTCGGCCCCCTGCGGGTGGACGGCGCCGGCGCGCGGACGGGCCGGGCGCACACGCGCCGCCAGGACGTGCAGCTCCGCCTCCAGGCCGACCGGACGATGACCGTGCGCGGCCTCGCGGGCGTGGAGATCGAGACCGCGAGCGGGCGCTGGCTGCGACTCGACCGCGGCGCGGGCGGCCTGCGTGCGCGGTACCGGGGACCTCGGCAGAACGACAGGGAGTGGACGATCATGGGCGCGTCACGTGGTGAGCCGGGCATCCTCGGCGAGGGCATCCGGCAGGCGCTGCTGCGCGACGCGACCTACCGCCCGGCGCTGCTGCGGGCGAGCGAGCTGGTGTGAGCGTGGAGCTGCTGCGCCACTCCGACGCCGAGGGCTGCGCGCGCCGCGCCGCCGCGCTGATGGCCGACCCGGAGATCGTGCACCTCGGGCTCGCCGGCGGCTCGACCCCCCGCCGCGCCTACGAGATGCTCGGCGCGCTGCGCTCCGACTGGAGCGGGGTGCACCTGTGGTTCGGGGACGAGCGCTGCGTCGCCGCGGACGACGAGGACGCGAACTACGCCATGGCCTCCCGCGCGCTCGAGGCGCCCGGCGCGACCTGGCACCGCATCCGGGGCGAGCTCGGCCCGGATGAGGCGGCCGCCGCCTACGCCGAGGAGCTCGGCGGCGTGACGCTCGACCTCGTGCTGCTCGGCCTCGGGGAGGACGGGCACACCGCATCGCTCTTCCCGGGCGACCCGGCCGTCGACTCCGACGCGGTTGCCGTCGGCGTCCACGGGGCACCGAAGCCGCCGCCCGAGCGGGTGACGCTCGGGCTCGACCTGCTGAACGCCTCGGGCCGGATCGTGCTGCTCGTGGCGGGCGCCGGGAAGGCCGCGGCCCTCGGCCGCGTGCTCGCCGGGCCCGACGCCGATGTGCCCGCGTCGCTGCTCGAGCGCTCCCGCCTGACCGTGATCGCCGACGTCGCGGCGCTCGGCGAGGCGGCCGAGGCGTGAGCCACGAGCTCTGGCTCGTCCGCCACGCCGAGACGGAGTGGAGCGTCGCGCGCAAGCACACGGGGCGCACGGACATCCCGCTGACCGAGGCGGGGCGCACGCACGCGCGGACGCTCGCGCCGGTCCTCGCGGAGCAGGACTTCGCGCTCGTGCTGTGCTCCCCGCTCCGCCGCGCGCGGGAGACCGCGGAGCTCGCCGGGCTCGGCCCGCGCGTCGCGCTCCGCGACGGGCTGCTCGAGTACGACTACGGCGCCTACGAGGGGATCACGACGGACGAGATCCGGCGGGAGCGCCCCGACTGGCTCCTGTGGCGAGACGGGGTGCCGGACGGCGAGTCGCCCGACGACGTCGGCGCGCGCGTGGACACCGTGATCGCCGAGGCGCGGGCGGCCGACGGCAACGTGGTGTGCGTGGCCCACGGGCACGTGCTGCGGGTGCTCGCCGCGCGCTGGCTCGGCGAGCCCGCGGCGTTCGGAGGGAAGCTCGCGCTGTCGACGGGCGCGGTGTGCGTGCTCGGGTGGGAGCGCGAGATGCCGGTCATGTGGCGGTGGAACGACGTGGCCGGGGCGCCGGGGGCGTAGGGGCGGCGGGGCGGGCGGCGGGCGGGCGGGCGGGCCGTCAGGGGTAGCGGTAGCCGTTGAGGCCGGTGCCGCGGTCGTTCCAGTACTGGCGGATCTCTGAGATGCGACCGTCCTCGGCGAGGCGGTAGTGCTCCGAGCCCCGCAGGACGGCGGGCATCCCGCCGCGCCGGCCGCGGAGGGTCCACTCGATCGCGACGTGGGTGCCCTGGGCGACGATGGAGTCGACGCTCCAGCGCCCGCCCTGCCACGCCGTCCGCAGCGCGACCACGGACTCCCCGATCACCCGCGCCCCCCTGACGGGCGGAACCACGGTGTCGTAGATCGCGGCGTCCGCGGTGAAGCACGCGGCGACCTCCGCGGCCGTCCCGCTCGTGCAGGCGTCGAAGTAGGCGACGACGCGGCTGGCAGCGTCCATGGCGGGAAGGCTAGGGGCAGAGCGGGGCGGGCGGAGCGAGGCGCTTGTTCCGCGCGGTAGTCCGCCCGCAGGCTCCCCGCATGCCTCCAGAACATCGCGAGGGGGCCGATGCTGCGCCCCTCACCCCACGTCGGCCCTCTCGCGACCTATCCGCCGAGCGCCCGGACCGCGAGGGGGCCGATGCCGCTCCCCTCGGTCCACGTCGGCCCCCTCGCGGGACCGGCAGCGCCGCCGGACGCGGGTCTGGCACCGGATCGCGGTGCTCGCGACCCGGCAGGCCGGGCTCGTGCACCGCGATCCGGTGCGCAACGCCGGTCTCGGTCAGCCGGAGCTCCGGCGGCCCTGCCCGCTCCGCCCGGCCCTCCGGCCGTCCTCCTGCACGCCTCGCCCGCCCCGCCGCACCCTGCCACCATGCGCGGCCAGCATGAGCACGCCGCCCGACACCGACGAGACCGCCGCCAACGGCCACCAGACGTTCGCCCAGGACGGTGGGGCGCACCCGCCCCGGCGGGGCGCCATGGACCCCTACATGGAGGAGCGGTTCGTCGCGGAGCCGACCCCGTTCGTCGAGCGGCTGCCCGAGACGAGCGCGTTCCCGCCCATCGCGGACTACGGCTTCCTGAGCGACTGCCACACGGCGGCGCTCGTCGCGCCCGACGGCACGATCGAGTGGCTGTGCCCGCCGCGCTTCGACTCGCCGTCGGTGTTCGCCGCGATCCTCGACCGCTCCGCGGGCGGGTTTCGCCTCGGGCCGTCCTCCATGGGCGTCCCCGCCGGCCGGCGCTACGAGCCGGGAACGAACATCCTCGAGACCACGTGGATGACCCCCACGGGCTGGCTCGTGGTCCGCGACGCGCTCATCATCGGCCGCTGGCGCGAGCGCACCGCGGGCGCCGCGACCGCCCACACCCGGCCACCCACCGACTACGAGAGCCACCACTGCCTCGTGCGGACGATCACCTGCGTCCACGGGCAGGCGCAGATCGAGCTCCTCTGCGAGCCCATGTTCGACTACGGCCGGCACCCCGCCCAGTGGTCCCGGGTCGAGGGCGATGCGATGGCCGTCGACGCTCACGACGAGGACGGCTCGCGGGTGCGTCTCATCTCGGACCTGCGGCTCGGGATCGAGGGCTCCGTCGCCCGTGCGCGGCACCGGCTGGAGACCGGGGAGACTCGGTACTGCGCGCTCTCCTGGAGCCGCCTGCTCGACGGCCCGCGCTCGGTCACCGAGGCGGAGGAGGCCCTGCAGACGACAAGCGAGTACTGGCGCGGCTGGCTCGCCGACGGCAAGTTCCCGGACCACCGCTGGCGCGGCCACCTGCAGCGCTCGGCGCTCGTCTTGAAGGGCCTGACCTACGCGCCGACGGGCGCGATGGTCGCCGCGCCCACGACCTCCCTGCCGGAGACCCCGGGCGGCGAGCGGAACTGGGACTACCGCTACACGTGGATGCGCGACGCGACCTTCACGCTCTCCGCGCTCAACGCCCTCGGCCTCGAGTGGGAGGCCGACGACTTCATCCAGTTCGTCGCCGATGCCGACCGCAACGCGGACGGCTCGCTGCAGATCATGTACGGCATCGGCGGGGAGCGGGACCTCGAGGAGCGCATCCTGGAGCACCTCACGGGCTACGAGGGCGCGTTCCCCGTCCGGGTCGGCAACGGCGCGCACGACCAGCGCCAGAACGACGTGTACGGCGCGGTGCTCGACTCGCTGTACCTCCACACGAAGGAGTACGGCCACAACTCCCAGCGCCTGTGGCCGGTCATCGAGGACCAGGTCAAGCGGGCGATCGAGACGTGGAAGCTCCCGGACCAGGGCATATGGGAGGCCCGCGGCGAGGCCAAGCACTACACGAGCTCGAAGCTCATGTGCTGGGTCGCGCTCGACCGCGGCGCCCGCCTCGCGGCCCGCCGCGGGCGCGAGCGCCTCGCGGACGAGTGGCGGACGATCGCGAACGAGATCCACAAGGAGATCTGCGAGAAGGGCGTCGACGAGCGCGGCGTCTTCACGCAGCACTACGACACGGACGCGCTCGACGCGAGCAACCTGCTCGTGCCGCTCGTCCGGTTCCTCCCCCACGACGACCCGCGCGTCCGCGCGACGGTCATCGCGGTCGCCGACGAGCTCACGGAGAACGGGCTCGTGCTCCGCTACCGCACGGACGAGACCGACGACGGCCTGAGCGGCGAGGAGGGGACGTTCCTCATCTGCTCGTTCTGGCTCGTCAACGCGCTGCTCGAGATCGGGGAGCGCAAGCGCGGTCGCCAGCTCTGCGAGCGGCTGCTGTCCCTCGCGAGCCCGCTCGACCTCTATGCGGAGGAGCTCGAGGCCGCGACGGGCCGCCACCTCGGGAACTTTCCCCAGGCGTTCACCCACCTGGCGCTCATCAACGCCGTCATGCACGTCATCCGCGACGAGGAGCAGGCCCCGCTCGCCTGAACGCCGAACCCGGCCCCGATGAACCATACGTCTGGGGGATGGCCGCCGGCCGTGACGGGGCCTATCGTCCGGCTCGGATGGTCCCGAAGAGCCAAGACCAGGGGCGCCCCGTCGACGTCCCGCCCGAGCCCCGACGTTGGGCGGTCGCCGAGGAGCGCGACGCCGTGCGGGTCCTCATGTGGGGCGCGGTCGGCGCCGCCGAGACCGCCGCGGTCGACGCGCGGCTCGCGGAGACCGCCCCGCGCGCGGTCCCCGTCGTCGTGGACCTCACGGGCGCGACGGACCTCCAGGTGCCGGCTGTCACCTGGCTCGGCGAGCGCCACCGGGAGTTCGGGCACGAGCGCCCCCTGCTCGTCGTCGTCGTCGCCGACGGGCACGTGCACGAGCGCCTCACGCGGCCCGAGGCGCCCCGGCTGCGCCTGACGCTCACGTAGCGCGTCGCCCCGGCCCGCGATCCGCCGGCGCCCTCGCCGCCGTACCGGCTCGGCATGCCGCGCACGGGCACCCGCCTCCCCCCACCCCGCCGACCGGCCCCGACGCGGCGACCGCCTGGCGGCGTGTCGCTGCGCTGGACGTCGTCCAGACGCATCCCTGGCCCTGGCTCGCCCGCCCCGACCGTGGCTCCCTCAGCTCGTCGAGCGCGTGGCGCAAGCCGCTCTGACCGCCGCTTCGAAGCGACCCGCGGGGCGCCAGGTTGTGTCAGAACACCGCGCATTGGGGGAGACTGTCCCGAGTGGCGATCCGAAGCACCAGCTCCGCTTCGGGGGCCCAGAGCGCGGACCTCGAGGCCGCGCGCCGCGCCACGATGGGCCTGGTGGCGCACCTCCCGGCGGCCGACCTCGAACGCGTGCTCGACCCGCTCATGTCCCCGCTCGTGTGGGACCTCGCGCACATCGCGGCCTATGAGGACCTCTGGATCGCCCACCGCGTGGGCGGCCTCCCGCTGCTCCACCCGGAGCTCGCCGCGATGTACGACGCGTTCGAGACGCCCCGCGCGGTCCGCGGCTCGCTGCCGCTCCTCGACACCCCGGGCGCCCTGCGCTACCTCGAGGACGTCCGCCGTCGTTCCGCGGCGGTCCTGGCCGAGGAGCTCGACCCCGCCCGCGCCGAGCTCGTCGAGCTCGTCGCCCGGCACGAGCTCCAGCACACGGAGACCATGCGCCAGGCCATGGCCATCGGCGGCGTGCTCCCCCCGGGTGAGCCGCCCGCGCCGAGGATCCCGCCCGGCAGCGCGTGGGTCGACATCCCCGCCGGGCCTGCCACGATCGGCGCCGGCCCCGGGGGCTTCGCGTACGACAACGAGCGCCCCCGGCACGAGCGCCACCTTCCCGCCTTCCAGATCTCCACCCGGCCCGTCACGACCGCCACGTGGCTGAGCTTCGCCGAGGGCGGCGGCTACGTCCGACGCGAGTGGTGGAGCGACGAGGGCTGGGCCTGGAAGGAGGAGTACGACATCACGCACCACCCGAGCGTGGCCGAGGCGCCCCCGCGGGCGCCCGTGTGCCACGTCTCCTGGTTCGAGGCCGACGCCTTCGCGCGATCGCGCGGAGCCCGCCTCCCCACCGAGCACGAGTGGGAGAAGGCGTCGGCCTCGGAGCAGCTGGACGTCACGGGCCACGTCTGGGAGTGGACCTCCTCGGTCTTCTCCGGCTACCCCGGCTTCACCGCCCATCCCTACCGCGAGTACTCGGAGGTCTTCTTCGACTCCGGCTACCGCGTCCTGCGTGGCGGCTCCTGGGCGACGCACCCGCGCGTCGCCTCCCCCACGTTCCGCAACTGGGACCTCCCGCAGCGCCGGCAGATCTTCGCCGGACTGCGGCTGGCCCGCGACCTGGAGGTCGTCTAGATGGACCGTCCCAGCATCACGCTCGACCCGCGCGTCGTCGTCCGCAACTACCTCGAGGCCGGCGACGAGCGCGCGCTCGCCGACGACGTCCTCGACGGCCTGACCCGGCCCTTCAAGGAGCTGCCGCCCAAGCACTTCTACGACGCGGTCGGCGCGGACCTCTTCGACCGGATCTGCGAGCAGCCCGAGTACTATCCGACCCGCACGGAGCGGGCGATCCTCGAGGCGCGCGCAGCCGACATCGTCGAGCTCACGGGCGTCACCGAGCTCGTCGAGCTGGGCTCGGGCACCGCCGCGAAGACCCGCATCCTGCTGCAGGCGATGGCCGACGCGGGCACCCTCGAGCGCTACGTCCCCTTCGACGTGACCGAGGGCATGGTCCGCGACGTCGCCGAGCAGCTGACCGAGGAGCATCCGGGCCTCGTCGTGCACGGCATCGTCGGCGACTTCGAGCGCCACCTGCACCACGTCCCGGAGCCCGAGGGACCGCGCATCGTCGCGTTCCTCGGCGGCACCATCGGCAACTTCACGCCGGGCTCGCGCCGCAGCTACCTGCGCCGGCTCGGGCGGCTGCTGCGCCCGCAGGACCACCTCCTGCTGGGGACCGACCTCGTGAAGGATCCCGCCGTCATCGAGGCCGCCTACGACGACGCGGCGGGGATCACCGCGGCGTTCAACAGGAACGTGCTCACGGTGGTCAACCGGGAGCTCGACGCGAACTTCGAGCCCGAGGCGTTCGAGCACGTCGCGTTCTTCGACCGCGAGCGCGAGTGGATCGAGATGCGCCTGCGCGCCTCGAGGAAGATGACCGTCCACGTCGGTGCCCTGGGCCTCGACGTCGACTTCGCCCCGCGCGAGGAGCTCCGGACGGAGATCTCCGCGAAGTTCACCCCGGAGCGGCTGCGCGAGGACCTCGCGGCGGCGGGGCTCGAGCTCGCGGAGCTCCTCACGGACCCGGAGGACCGCTTCGCGCTGTCGCTCTCGCGCCCGCAGGAGGCGGCCGGCCGCGAGTAGGCTCGGGCCGCAATGGCCGAGCCCCTGTCCGCCGCCGACCGCTCCGCGCTGAGCGCCGAGCAGGGGCCGGTCTCCATGGCGGTGGGCGGCGTGATGCTGCTCGAGGACGGTCCGGGCCTCGCGCCCGCGGCCTTCCTGGAGCGCGTCAGCGCCCGGCTGCACCTGCTGCCGCGGTACCGGCAGCGTCTGCAGACCGCCGCCGGTGTGCTGAACCCGGTGTGGGTCGACGACACGACCTTCGACGTCGGCTGGCACGTGCGGCGCGCGGCGCTGGGCGCCGGGGCGGGCGAGGCGGAGCTCGCGGAGCTCGTGGGTCGTGAGATGGGCCGCCGGCTCGACCGCTCCCGCCCGCTGTGGGAGCTCACGGTGGTCGAGGGCCTCGCGGACGGCCGCGTCGCGCTGCTCGCGAAGATGCACCACGCGCTCGTGGACGGCGTCGCCGCGATCGACATCGGCACCGTCCTGCTGGACCCGGGGCCCGAGCCGCTCGAGCTGCCGCCGCCCGACGCGGACTGGGCGCCGCGCCCGTACGACCGCCTCGGCCACCTCGCGCGCCTCGGCCTCGAGCCCGCGCGG
>JAOPZO010000220.1 GCA_025964065.1 Solirubrobacterales bacterium
CGGCCGCGGCGACGTCCGCCGGGGTCGGCGTGCCGCGCGGCGGCGGCACGGCGAGGCCCTGCGCGTGGAGCGCCAGGCGGCGCGCGTGGTCCAGGCGGAGCTTCAGGAGTTGCGCTCGTGCAGGAGCTTGAGGCCCTTCAGCGTCAGGTCCTCGTCGATCGCGTCGATGACGGTCGTGAAGGGCACGATGTGGCTCGCGAGGCCGCCCGTGGCGATGACCTCGGCGTCCTCCCCGAGCTCCTCGACGAGCCGCTTCACGATTCCGTCGACCTGGGCGGCGAAGCCGTAGATGATCCCGGAGCGGATCGCCTCCACCGTCGACTTGCCGATGGCGTGTCGCGGGGCGAGCAGGTCGATCTTCGGGAGCTTCGCGCCGCGGGTCGTGAGCGCGTCGAGGGAGACCTCCACCCCGGGGGCGATGACGCCGCCGAGGTACTCGCCCTTCCCGCTCACCACGTCGTAGTTCACGGCGGTGCCGAAGTCGACGGAGATGACGGGGCCCGCGACCTGGTCGAAGGCCGCGACCGCGTTCACGAGCCGGTCCGCCCCGAGCTCGCGCGGGTTGTCGATGCGGATCGGCATCGCGGTCCGCAGCCCGGGGCCGACCGCGAGCGTGTCGTGGCCCAGGTAGCGCTTGCCCATGCGGATCCACTCGGGCTCGAGCTGCGGGACGGTGCTCGAGATGATCGAGCCGTCGAGGTCGGCCAGGCCGATGCCACGGAGCTCGAGCAGCGCCCGCAGCGCGGCGCCGAGCTCGTCCGCGGTCGAGGTGCGGACCGTGGCGAAGCGCCAGTGCTCCAGCAGCTCGTCGCCGGAGTACGTCCCGAAGTGGGTCTGGGTGTTGCCGACGTCGACGACCAGGAGCATGCCGGGGCGATCTTCGCCGATACGATCCCCCGATGCCCGCCAAGCTCTACGTCGTCCACGGTTCCCACCCCTGCGAGACCGTCGTCAGGGCGCTCGAGCTGAAGGGCATGGCCTTCAAGACCGTGGAGCTGCCGGTCGGCATGCACGCGGGCGTCATGCGCGTCCTCTTCGGCCGCCGGACGGTCCCCGGCATCGTCCTCGAGGGCGGCGAGAAGGTCTCGGGCTCCCGCGCGATCCTCCGCCGCCTCGACGAGCTGCGGCCCGAGCCCGCGCTGCTGCCGGCCGAGCCGGAGCGTCGCGCCGCGGTGCTCGAGGCGGAGCGCTGGGGCGACGAGGTGCTCCAGGCGGCCACGCGCCGCATCCTCTGGCCGACGCTCCTCGCGAACGCGAGCGCGGCCCCGTCCTTCTCCGAGGGCGCGAAGCTCCCGCTGCCCGCCCCGGTGCTCAAGGCCGCGATCCCGCTCGTCGGGCGCCTCGAGCTGAAGCTCAACGCGACCTCGGCCGCCGTGCGCGACGCAGACCTCCGCGAGCTCGGCGCGTGGCTCGACCGCATCGACGCGTGGCTCGCCGACGGCACCCTGGGCGGGGAGACGCCGAACGCGGCGGACCTGCAGATCGCGCCGTCGCTCAAGCTCCTCATGGCGATGGAGGACCTTCGTGCGGTCATCGGGCCGCGACCCTGCGGCCCGTGGGCCGACGCGCTCTTCCCGGGCTCGCCGGGCCACCTGCCCGCCGGAGCGATCCCGGCCGCGGCGCTCGCCGGGGTCTAGACCACGAGGGGCGGGCCGGCGCGACGGACGTCCTCGTCCACCCCGAGCCGCGCGAGCGCGTCCGCGAGGCGCGTGCCGTCGGGGAGCTCGAGCGCGAAGTCGAGCTCCAGCAGCGGGACGAGCACGAAGCGCCGCTGCGTGAGCGCGGCGTGCGGGATCGTGAGCCGCGGGTGCGCGAAGGCGGCGCGGCCGAGCAGGAGCACGTCGAGGTCGACGGGCCGCGGACCGTGGGGGACGTAGCCGGGCTCCCCGGGCTCCGGGCGCCCCAGCGCGCGCTCGATCGCCTTGCACGCCTCGAGCAGCGCGAGCGGGGAGTGCGCGGTCTCGATCCGCACGCACGCGTTGAGGTAGTCGGGCTGGCCGGGCGGGCCGCCGACGGCCGCGGTGGCGTAGGCGCTCGAGCACGCGGTCGGGGTGACGCCGTGGATCGGAAGCGCGTCGAGGGCCGCCTGGAGGCTCGCGCGGCGATCGCCCTGGTTGCCGCCGAGCGCGAGGAAGCCCGGGGTCACCGGAGCGGGCGGGCGAGCGCGAGCTGACGGCCCTGCGCGAGCAGCACGCCGCCCGTGCTCCAGAGCTCGGCGTCCTCCTCGAAGAAGCCCTGGGCGGAGCTGCGGCTCGTGAACAGGCCGAGCACCGGCTCCGTGCCCGCGTCGAGCGGGAGGCGGACGCGGAAGTGGATCGAGAGGTCGATCGTCGGGGCACCGATGGGGGCGGTCAGGCGCACGAACGGCGCGGGCCACCACGCATCGATCCACGTCGCGCAGGCGAACGCATCGGCCACGCGGGGCTCGGGGAACTGCAGCCAGCCGCCGGTCCGCGCCTCGTCGGCGCCGCTGAAGGGCCACGGCCCGATCGCGGGGCGGACGTCGAGCTGCTTCGTGATGGGCGGGGTGCCCGCGGGTTGCGGGGACGGTGGGAGCTCGGCGTACGGCGTGGCCTCCGGGGCGGCCGCGGCGTAGTCGACGGCGCTCGGCATGTCGACGGCGAACGCGGCGAGCGCGAGGACGCAGAGGCGGCCGTCCTGCTCGAGGCGGGCACTCAGGGTCGTGAGCGAGCGGCCCGTGCGCTCCACGGTGACGGCGACCTCCGCGGGGCCCGCGACGGGCGGGCGGAGGTAGTGCAGGTTCAGGCTGCGCGGGGCGCGCTCCGGGTCGGCGACCGCCTCGGTGAGCGCGCGCAGGACGATGCTCGCGAGGTAGCCGCCGTTCGGGCCCATCGGGGCGAACCAGCCCGCGTCGATGCCCGTGGCCCAGCGGCCCTCGGCGACGTGGGTGACCGCCGTGGCGCTGTCGAACGGGTGGGTCACTCGTCCGCGGCGGCCTGACGCCAGACCTCGACGGAGACCTCCTGGACGGGCAGGGCGATCGGCGGCTCGGGCTTGGCGGCCTTCACCCAGACCTCCTCGGCCTCGTACTGGTCGAGGAGGCGGTCGGCGATCGCGGAGCAGAGGCGCTCGAGCGTCTTGTAGGAGCGCTGCTGCGCGACGAGCGCGACGACGTTGCAGACCTCGCCGTAGTCGACGGTGTCCTCGACCATGTCGGTGACGGTCGCGTCGCACTCCCCCACCTCGAGGCGGATGTCGAGCACGAGCCGCTGGCCGATCTCGCGCTCCGCGGCGCTGACGCCGTGGTGCGTGTAGAGCGACAGGCCCGAGATCTCGATGGTGACCTCGGTGTGCCGCGCGCCCTCCTCGTCCTCCTCCCAGCCGTGCTCGTCCGCGTCGAGCTCGTCGTCGTCGTCGGGGTCGCGCGGGAGGTCGGAATCAGGCATGGCCGCGCAACGTAGCAGCCGCCACCGTGAGCGCCTCGACGTGCTCGCGGACGTCGTGGACGCGGAAGGTGGAGGCGCCGGCGGCGAGCGCGAGGACGTTGGCGGCGAGGGTCCCGGGCAGCCGCTGCGCCGGATCCTCGCGGCCCGTGAGGCGGCCGATGAAGCTCTTGCGGGAGACGCCGACGAGGACGGGGAAGCCGAGCGCGACGAGCTCCGGCAGGCGCTGCAGGACGGTGAGGTTGTGCTCCGCCGTCTTGCCGAAGCCGATGCCGGGGTCGAGCCGGATGCGGTCCTCGCGGATGCCCTCCGAGACGGCGAACTCGACCCGTTCGAGGAGGAACGCCTTGACGTCGTCGACGACGTCCCCGTACCGCGGCGCGTCCTGCATGGTGTGCGGCTCCCCGCGCATGTGCATGAGGCAGCACGGGACGCGGCGGTCCGCCACGAGACCGGCGAGCTCCGGGTCCGCCCGGAACGCGGTGACGTCGTTGACGTACCCCGCGCCCGCGGCGAGGGCCGCCTCGGCGACCCGGAGCTTCGTGGTGTCGATGGAGACGGTGATGCCGGCCGCGCTCAGCCCGGCGACGACGGGGATCGTGCGCGCGCGCTCGAGATCCTCGGGAACCGGCTCGGCGCCCGGGCGCGTGCTCTCCCCGCCCACGTCCACGAGCGCGGCGCCCTCCTCCGCGAGCTGCCGGCCGTGGGCGATGGCGGCGGCGGGGTCGAGCCAGCGGCCGCCGTCCGAGAAGGAGTCGGGGGTCACGTTCACGATGCCCATGACCTCCCACATGCGGCTAGGCGAGGTGGGTGGTGTCGTTGAAGGAGCGCAGGAGGAGGCGGCCGTCGGCGAAGACGACGATGCGGGTGATGGAGCAGTTGTCCGCGTGGACGAACGCGAACGGGCGCGAGCCGGTGGCCTGGCGGCAGACCTCGCCGATGACGCCGCCGTGGACGACCGCGACGACGCTCGTGCCGGGGCCGCTTCGCGCGACGACCTCGCCGAGGCCCGCGCGCACGCGGGCGGCGAACGCCTCCGCCTCCTCGGCGCCGGGGATGACCGACCAGCGCTCTTCCGCGAGCATCGTGTAGGCGAGCGGATCGCCCTTCGCGAGGCGGACGCGCAGCTCGCCGCCCTCCCAGTCGCCCAGGTGGACCTCCCGGAGCTCGGGGATGACGACGGGCGTCCGGCCCGTCGCTGCGACCAGGGGCGCGGCGGTCTGGTGGGTGCGCCGGAGCGGGGTGACGAAGACGGCGTGGGGCCGCGGGCCGGCGGCGAGCCGGGCGCCGACACGGGCGGCCTGCGCCTCCCCCTCGGGCGCGAGCGCCGGGTCGGCGTGGCCGCCCTCGATCAGCTCGAAGGACTCGCCGGCGACGTGCGCCTGCGAGGCGCCGTGGCGGACGAGGACGACCTCCGTGGCGTCGGCGGGGACGCTGAAGGGGCGCTGCGGGTAGGTCTCTTCGCTCACCCTGCGGAGCCTAGTGTCGCGGGGCGGTGTGGCTGATCCCACACTCGTCGCCCGTGCCCCGCGTTCCCCGCGGGGGTACGTCTCGGCACGATGCCGTCCGTCGAAGAGGTCCCGCTCCAGTCCGTCGTGCTCCACGGCCGGCGCCTGACGTACCGCCGCCTCGGCAGCGGGCCGGTGCTGCTGCTCATCCACGGGATCACGAACTCCTCCGCCTCCTGGCGCCCGGTCATGCGGGCGCTCGCGGACGCCGGCCACACCGTCGTGGCGCCCGACCTGCCCGGCCACGGCGGGAGCGAGCGTCACCGCGGCGACCACTCGCTCGGCGCCCACGCGTCGATCCTCCGCGACCTCCTGCAGGTGCTCGACCTCCCGCGCGTGACCGTCGTCGGGCACTCCCTCGGCGGGGGCGTCGCGATGGTCTTCTCCTACCAGTTCCCCGACCGGGTCGAGCGCCTCGCGCTGGTCGACTCGGGCGGCCTGGGCCGCGAGGTGAGCGCCCTCATCCGCGCCGCCACGCTCCCTGGCGCGGAGCTCGTCCTGCGCGCGGCGACGGCGCCGCCCGTGCTGCGGGCCGTCG
>JAOPZO010000256.1 GCA_025964065.1 Solirubrobacterales bacterium
GCGCTGCGGATCGACGCCGCGATCGACGCCCTCTCCGTTGCGTTCGGCACCGTCCTCGGAAGCCGCTTGATCTGGTCCTGCAGCTGCGAGACGTATCGCTCCAGGTTCCTCCTTGCGGCGGTGGAACGGGAGTCGATGTACTGCTGAGCGACGACGTTGGCGAGCTCGGCCGCCTGGGCGGCCTGGGGGCGGGTTGCGGTGATCGTGATGAAGCTCGACCCTTCGGCGGTCACGGCCGACAGGCTTGAGGCGATGTCCCCTGAGGTTGTTCGGAAGCTGAGCTTCGGAAGCACCGAAGCGGCAGTGCTCCGGGAGGTGAGCAACGTCGCCGCGTTCTGGGTGCTGGCCGCGAGGACGTCGGTCGAGGCCTCCGATGCGTTGGGGATCGCCGAGTCGAGGTTCGTGTAGATCCTCGTGCTCGCCTTGAACACCTTGGGCTGGCGCTCGTAGTACGCGTACGTACCTCCGGTGGCAATGGCCACGACCAGCACGACGATCCACCAGCGCGACAACACGGGTCGGATGTAGTCGAAGGGCGTGAGCGTCCTGGCTCCATCAGCTTGAGTCATGTGACTTGTCCTTCAAGATCCGAGGCGCAGCGAAGTACGCCAGCGAATCGGGTCTGCGGGTCTCGGGACGGCCCGCACAGCGGTCCATCGCCGACGTTGCCAGAGGGAGCGCGCAGGGTAGCGAGTACTCGGCCTCCGACCAAACCCTGATGCGGAGGTAAACGAACAGACCGAGGGCCGTGCGTCGCTGTCGATCCGCCTGGGAACCCGCGACACTCCTCCTTCTCGCATGGACGCTGCCTTCACCGAGATCTACGAACGCCACGTCCAGGCCGTCTATGCGTTCCACGTCTACCGGGTCCGCTCGCACGACCTCGCCGAGGACCTCACCCAGCTCACGTTCGAACGTGCGCTCCGGGCCTGGGGCCGCTACGACCCAGCGCTCGCGTCGGTGCTCACGTGGCTTCTGGCGATCGGGCGGAACCTCCTGATCGACCACGTTCGCGCGGACCGCGGCTCCCAGCAGGTCGTGTTCGACGCTGACGTCCACAGCCCGGCCGTCGGGGCGCCGAGGTTGCCGGGGCTCTCCCCCGCGCTCGCCGACGCGCTCGCGCAGCTTCCCGAACGGGATCAGGAGGTGCTCGCCCTGCGGTTCGGGGCTGACCTGCAGGGCGCGGAGATCGCCGACGTCACCGGGCTCTCGCTCGCGAACGTCCAGCAGATCCTCTCCAGGAGCCTGCGGCGCCTGCACTCGCAACTCACCACCGTGCCGCCGGAGGACCTCCCGACGCGGCGCGCGTCTCAGACCTGAGCGGCGGCGAACGCGAGGAACGCCGCCCCCACGATGGCGAGCGCCGCGACCTGTGGCCAGAGCCGCGACGGACGAGGCCGGAGGTGCCGGCGCTTGGCGTCGAGGGCGACGGCTCTTCCGAGATCGCCCCGGAACGCCGCCGCGGCCACGGGTCTCTCGGCCTCCAGGCGCTCTGCCATCAGGCGCGCCTCGGCTTCGGTGTCGTCCTCGGTCATCCGGCCGCCGCGAAGATGGGAGACCGCGGGTTCAGCGAACGGGCCTGCCGGTAGGAGCGCACGGAAGCTGCAGCGTCGCCGCTCTGCGCCTCGAGCCGGGAGCGCACGAGCCACGCCCGCCAGTTCGTGGGCT
This sequence comes from Solirubrobacterales bacterium, assembly GCA_025964065.1. GTDB lineage: Bacteria > Actinomycetota > Thermoleophilia > Solirubrobacterales > Solirubrobacteraceae > Paraconexibacter. The sequence continues at coordinate 1,669 of JAOPZO010000256.1, forward strand.
CCTCGCTCGTCGCCGATCGGGCGCTGAGAAGCGCGGGAACGATCCGACGGGCCCGTTCGAGAACGAGGGCCTTCTGGAGGCGGGCTGAGACGCCGTACGGCTGGACGACCTGGGCGTTCTGTGCACGTTCGAGCGCACCGGTGGTGTTGCCCTGGCGGACGAGCGCCTCGCTGGCGCGGACGTTCACCAGACCGGCAAGCGGAACGGCGATCACCGCCACGGCGGCCAGGCCTGCGGCGACAACACCCAGGCCGAAGCGGCGGGACAGCGGTCGCTCCCGGGCCCTCCCGACGCGCGAGTCGCCTGCCTCAGCGCGCGGCGCCAGCAGTGGCGGATCGTCGACACCGCGGACGGCGACCGCGACCAGGACGAGCGCAGCGGCCGGCAGAACGGGCACCTGCCACGCCCACTCGACCGAGGCGATGATGAGGAAGGCCGTCAGCCCGCCGCACGCCGCTGCGAGCGCGACGCGCTCCTCCACCGCGCGAGCTCTCAGGGTGCGGACCGCGCCGGCCACGATGGCCAAGAGGAACAGCCCGGCGATGAGGACGAGACCGACGAGTCCGGTCTCCGCAAGCGTCTGGAACCACAGCGAGTGGGCATCGCGGACGTAGCCTCCGGAGATCGTCCCGGCGCGTGCCCAGTAGAGCTCGAACGTCCCGGGCCCGAGGCCGCCCCAGGGGCGCTCGTCGAACGCGGCGTTCCGCGCGGCGACCCAGTACTCCCAGCGCCCGTTGCTGCTCACGGAGGAGAAGCGGCTGACGGCGTCGTCGCCGACCACACCGGCCGAAGGTTGCCCCTTGAACGATTCGAAGCGGTCCTGAGCCCAGCCCGCTCCCCCCGCCCCGACGAACGCGATCGCGGCGAGGACAGCAACGAGGACGCTCGCTGGGGCAGCGACCCTCCTGCTCGGGGCGAGCCAGCCCGGCGGGGCCGCATGCCGGTCGGCCAGAGCGATGGCCCAGCTCAGCAGGCCGGCGCCGATGCAGACGAACACGACCAGCCCGAGCAGCTCGTCACCCTGCTGCAGCGCGGCCGCGCCGGCGATGTTCTGCTGCAGGTCCTCACGCCGGTCCGCCGCGACGCACAGGACCGCCGTCCCCGCGCCGGTGACCGCCAGCAGCGCGAGTCGCGGCAGTCGCTCCGGGGCCAGGAGGAAGAAGACGAGAACGGCGCCGGCGGCGGCAGCAAGCCCGCCGCGGGACACCGTGAGGTAGGCGCAGAGGCCCATGATGGGCAGCGCAGCGCCGGCGAGCACGCGCCCGGGGATCGTCCGGCCGGTCGAGGCAATCGCGAAGAGGAGCGGGATGCCCATGGCCACCAGCCCGGCCAGGAGGTTCCAGTACCCGAGCGGGAAGGCCAGGCGCGGGCGGGCGGACGGGAAGGTCTCGTAGAGCACCGGACTGGTGAACCACTCGGGATGCAGTCGCGAGAGCACCGCGATGGAGGCCACCAAGGCGATCGCGGTGCCGGCGCCGTTGATCGCGTGGCGGGCCGCAACGCGGCCCTGCGTGCTGAGCCCCAGGAGCAGTAGCCCGGCGTAGGTCGTTATCCGTGCCACCTCGGCGACAGTCCGCTCGGTGCTCTCCGTCCAGGCGAGCCCGACGGCCGACCAGGCGACGAAGGCGGCAAAGACTGCGAAGGCGGCCCAGCCCAAGCGGCCATGACGCATCGGGACAACGCCCGTGGCCGCGCCGACGATCACGAGCCACCACGCCGCGACTCCGACCTGCCCACGGACCAGCGGGTCGTAGCCGCCGCCGGACAACGCCAGGATCAGGATGAGCGCGAAGGGCAGCAGCCACGAGGCGAAGGCCGGGCCGTCGAGGGCGCGGCCAAGGGTGCCCACCGACGAGAGCCGACGGGCGAGCGTGGTCGTCGCCGCCGTCATGCGGGAGCGCCACCACCGCGGCGGCGAAGAAGGACGACGACGCCGCCGAGGAAGGTCACGCCGAGCAACACGAGCGGGAGCGCCGGGCTGATCCCGTTGCCGCCCGACCCACCGACGGAGTCTGCGATCACCTTCACGAAGCCGTCGTCGCTCACTCGGTCGTCAGGCGTGACGGGCGCGGCGGAACTCGGACGGGCGGAATCCTTCGGAGCATCCGCGTCGACGGGTGCACCGGACGCGGCGAGGGCGGCAGCCGCGCGCCCGTCCGCAGTCTTCGAGAGCGCCTTCAGCGCCGGCGCAGGAATCGCACGCTTCGCCTTCGCTGCGACGGCCGGATCCCCCGACGACGGCGTACCGCCCCCGCTCGTGCTCCCGCCGGCTCCAGGAACGGTCTCCTGGTACTGGTCGATCGCGGATTGGCCGGGAGGCGCGATGCTGTCCGCCGCGAACGCCGGACCAGCCGCGGAGGCGACCGCCACGCAGGCGAGGCAGGCGGTCACGGACGAACGAAGGCTCACCTCTGGTGTTACGGCGGAGGAGGGCGAGGACTGACACCCGCTCGGCAATTGCGCGGATGCTTCCGCAGCGCGTCAGCTGCAACCGGCCCGAGGCGTGAGGGGACCGTAGCTCCGGCCGGCGCGGGGGGCTCTGCCTCATCAACTCGAGCGGATCGTGGCAGTACCCGGTGTCCAGGACGCGGTGGCGTGACGGCTGTCGCGCCGAACCTATACTCCTCCCGCGCCACCGCATGACGGCGTCAGACGGTCAGGCTCCGCCTCCACCGATCGAACGCGCTCGTCCCCGTGACCGTCTGCATCATCATCCCCGCCCTCCGCCCAGAAGGTGCCGTCCGGGTTCTCAAGAGCGTGGCGGGCGAGTGCGACACGGCGATCGTCGTCGACAACGCAGGTGGCATCGTCCGTGCCGCTGTCGAGGCCGAAGCGCCGTGGGCCACGGTGTTGCAGCCTTCGCACAACCTGGGGTTCGGTGCAGCGGTGCACATGGCCGCGCTCCATGCGCGGGAGGACATCATCGTGCTGCTCAACGACGACGTCGAACCGCGCCCGGGGTTCGTCAGGGAGGCCCTGCGGCCGTTCGACGACCCGGATGTGCACCAGGTCGCCTGCTGCTTGATGGTGGCGGGCTCGAGCCGAGTCGACAGC
>JAOPZO010000109.1 GCA_025964065.1 Solirubrobacterales bacterium
GCGTGCGCTCCGTCGTCCTCCTCGGCGGCCGCGGCGCCCGCGACGACCGCCGCGCGAAGCCCGTCGCGAGCACCGCGCAGCAGCTCACCATCGTCGTCCCGCGTGGCTCCCGCCCCGGCCGCCTGAAGCTCGTGAGCTCCGTCGGCAACGTCACGCCGAAGCCGCGCCTGAAGCTCCTCAAGGGGCGCGTCGCGCCCGCCGCCGACACCGAGGCGGGCGGCGTCGCCCTCCAGCCCGGCGAGTCGCTCTTCGCCGGCTCCCGCAAGCGGATGGTCCTCACCGCCACGCTCCCGGAGTCCGGCGCCGTCGAGGCGTACGAGGCGACCACGGGCGCGGTCGTCCGCTCCTGGCCGCTGCCCGCCGGGCCCGCCGAGGTGCGGTGGAACGGCACCGTCGACGGCGTGCCCGTGCCCTCGGGGCGCTACGGCCTGCGCGTGGCGGGCGACACCACGGGCCGCGCCGCGAGCACCCAGTCCGCCGCCGTGCCGGTCCACGACGCGGTCTTCCCGATCCGCGGCAAGCACGACCTCGGCCAGACCGAGACGAACAACTTCGGCGGCGGTCGCGGCCACGGCGGTCAGGACATGTTCGCCAAGTGCGGCACCCCGCTCGTCGCCGCGCGCCGCGGCCGCGTGATGATCGCGAAGTACCAGGAGGCCGCGGGCAACTACGTCGTCCTGCAGGACGCGACGGGCGCCTCCTACGTCTACATGCACCTGCGCGACCCCTCGCCGCTCAAGGCCGACCAGGTCGTGCAGGCCGGGCAGGTCGTGGGCCACGTCGGCCTGACGGGCCGCACCTCGGGCTGCCACCTGCACTTCGAACTGTGGACCGCGCCCGGCTGGTACAAGGGCGGCAAGGCGATCGACCCGCTGCCCGAGCTGCGGCGCTGGGACGCCTTCCGGTAGCCCACCGGGGCGGCGGATCGCCCCCGGCTCCGGCGGGCGCGAAGGCGTGCAGCGCCCGGCCGGAACGCGAAGGCGTGCAGCGCCCGGCCGGGGTCCGGTAGCGTGATCCACCGTAATTCGGACGGCTCGGGAGGCCCTTGATGCAGCGGAAGATGGCGGTCCTGGCGACCGTGGCAGGGATCGCACTGGCAGGCGGCAGCGGGACGGCGGCCACGGCCGCCGAGCCGACGACGTGCGATCAGGTGCGCACGGTGCTCGTCGCCGACCAGAAGGCGCTCACGGCCGATCGCAGGCTCGCGAAGACGCGGACGGTCGCGGTCGCGAAGGCACGTACGGCCGTCCGGAAGGCGAGGGGCCGGAGCGCGACACGCCGCCGCGCCGCGGCCCGGCAGCTGACGCTCGCGAAGACGCGGCTCGCGCGGGCCAAGGCGAAGCAGGTCGCCGACGGCAAGGTGCTGCTCCGCCACCAGGAGCTCGCCGCCGAGCTCTGCACTCCGGGCTACTAGCCCGCTCGCATGCCCCGCCTCCTGCTCCTCGGGCTGCTGTGCGCGCTCCTCCTGCCTGCCGCGGCGTCCGCCTCGGCGACGCACGAGTCCGCGTTCCAGGACGACAACTCGCTCATCTTCAACACGCCGGCCGGGACCGCCAAGACGCTCGACACGCTGGCCGAGCTCGGCGTGGAGCGCATCCGCGTGTCGGTGTTCTGGGCGACCGTCGCACCGAAGTCCGACAGCCGGGACCGCCCCGCCTTCGACGCGAGCGATCCCGGCGCGTACCCCCTCGGCAGCTGGGAGCGCTACGACCAGGTGCTCCGGCTCGCGCTCGCCCGCGGCATCGGCGTGAACTTCAACATCACCTCGCCCGCGCCGCTGTGGGCGACGGGCGCCGCGCCGCGCGAGGACATCGCGAACACCTTCAGGCCCGACCCGGTCGAGTTCGGCCGCTTCGTGCAGGCCGTCGGCAGGCGCTACAGCGGCAGCTACCGGCCGCCCCTCGCGCTCCCCGCGCCGCCCGAGGAGGGCGCCTGCCGGCTGCTCGGCACGTGCACGCCGCCGTCCCCCGTCCCGACCGGGGAGCCGCTGCCGCGCGTCGGGTACTTCTCCATCTGGAACGAGCCGAACCAGCCCGGCTGGCTGACGCCGCAGTGGGACGGCAACGAGCAGTCCGGCTTCGTCGAGGCGTCCCCGCGCATCTACCGCGACCTCGTCGACGCCGCCTGGACCGCGCTCGCCGCGAGCGGCCACGGCGCGGACACGATCCTCATCGGCGAGACGGCGCCCAAGGGCCTCGACGTGCGCGGCACCACGCGCGCGATGAAGGCGCTCCGCTTCGTCCGCCAGCTCTACTGCGTGGACGACAAGCTCGTGCCGTACGCGGGGGAGGCCGCGCGCGTGCGGGGCTGCGAGGCGCCCGCCGACTTCGCCGCCGCGCACCCTGCGCTGTTCGGCGCCACGGGCTACGCCCACCACCCCTACGAGCTCGTCCGCGCGCCGGACAGCCGGCCCAAGGACCCGGACTTCGTCACCACCGCGAACCTCGCGCGGCTCTCGAGCACCCTGCAGCGCGTCTACGGCGCGAAGGGGAAGCCCAAGCGCCCGCCGCTCTTCCTCACCGAGTTCGGCTACAACACGAGCCCGCCGAACCCGGCCGGCGTCTCGCTGCGCCGGCAGGCCGCCTACCTCGACCACGCGGAGTTCCTCGCGACGGAGAACCGCGAGGTCCGCACCCACACGCAGTTCCTGCTCGTCGACGACGCGCCGCGCCCCGGCCGCAACGGCGTGACCGTCGGCTACGGCGCGACGTTCCAGACCGGGCTGCTCTTCCTCGACGGGAAGCCGAAGCCGTCGTTCGCCGCCTACAAGCTGCCCGTGCACCTGCCGCGGGCCAGCGTGCGGCGCGGCCGGACACTGCGTGTCTGGGGCCTCGTGCGCCCCGCGCGGCGCATCGGAAAGCGCCAGCGCGTCGTGGTCGAGCTCCGCGTGGGCGGTCGCACCCGCACGCTACGGACGCTCACGACCCGGCCGGGCCGCGGTCTCGTCGACGCACGCGTGCGGATGCCGGCCTCCGGCTCGCTCCGCCTGCGCTGGCGTGACCCGCGCTCGGGAAGGACGGTGCGCTCGCGCGCCGTCGACGTGCGCGTGCGCCGCTGAGGGCCAGCTTCAGGGCGTGCCCGCGCCGCCGAGCAGCGCGTCGAGCTCCCACCAGTCCGCGACGATCGCGAGCGCGCCCGCGGCCAGCAGCGCGGCGGCGCGGTCCTCGCGCTCGTCGGGCGGCACGAACAGCAGGTTGCCGACCACCGCGAAGCCGGCACCGACCGCCGACAGCACGCCGGACGCGGCGTCCTCGACGGCGAGCGCCTCGCCGCCCGCGACGCCGAGCTCGACGCCCGCGTGGGCGTACACCGCCGGGTCGGGCTTGCTCGTCGGCTGCGGCAGGGAGTCCTCGGCGCTGTAGCGCACGCTCGCGGGGAGGAGCCCGTCGAGCCGCGTCGCGGTGAAGCAGGCGTCGAGCCGCGCGAGCGCGCTCGAGGAGACGACGGTCAGCGCGAAGCGCTCCGCCAGCGCGTGCAGCGGCTCGCTCACCCTCGCGTCCGGCGCGAGCACGGTCCCGAGGTGCGCGACCACCGCCTCACGCTCCGCGAGGACCCACTCCTCGAGCTCACCGTCGAGCGCGACGCCCGCCGCGGCGGCGAGCTCCGTCGCCGTCGCCCGGAAGTTCTTGCCCACCGCGACGCGGCGCAGCTCGTCGGCCTCGAAGCGCTTGGGGGAGCCGAGCCGCTCCAGCAGCCGGTTCGTCACGACCGTCGAGGCCTCGAACGCCGGCTCCTCGCTCGGGAAGAGGTTGCCGTCCGCGTCGAGGAGCAGCGTGCGGACCTGCGCGAGCTCGGGCCTCACGCCGCGAGCGAGACGTCGTCGAGGATCTCGGTGAGCGCGCCGAGGACGCCGCAGCGCTCCAGCCGGGCGAGCGCGTCGGTGAGCTCGGCGACCCACGCCGCGTCGTCGGCGAGCGCGCCGAAGAGCCCGCTGCCACGCAGGAGCGGGCCGGGGTCGGCGCCGCCGAGCACCGCGAGCCGGTGAAGCTCCGCGGCCTGCGGGTCGTCGAGCTCGAGCAGGCGCCCCGCCTCGTCGGTGCCGCGCAGGTACCGCACCCAGCCGGCGACGGCCAGCGTCAGGAGCTCGTGCGGGCGGCCCGCAGCGCGGGCGCTCGCGAGGGAGGAGAGCACGTGGGTCGGGAACTTGTCCGACCCGTTGCGGCAGAGCCGCTCGAGCTGGTCGTGGAGCACGGGGTTCGCGAGGCGCTCAAGGACGGACGCGCGGTACAGCTCGAGATCGAAGCCCGGCACGGGCGGCAGCAGCGGGGCGACCTCCTCGGCCATGAAGCGCAGGATCGTCTCGGCGAGGAGGGGCTCGGCGATCGCCTCGTCCGTCGTCGTGAAGCCCGCGAGCACCCCGAGTGTGCCGAGGACGCAGTGGCTCGCGTTGAGCAGCCGCGTCTTCATGAGCGCGTGCGGCGCGACGTCGGCGACGAACTCGACGCCGACCTCGTCGAGCGGCGGGCGCCCGTTGCAGAAGTCGTCCTCGACGATCCACTGCGAGAACGGCTCGGTGATGACGGGCCAGCGATCGGCGACCCCGAAGGCACGCGCGACCCAGGCCTGGTCGGCGCGGCTCGTGCGGGGCGTGATGCGGTCGACCATGCTGCTCGGGAACGCGCCGTGCTCGTCGATCCACTGCGCGAGCGCGACGTCGCGCTGCGCGGCGAGGCCGACCACGGCGGCTCGGGCGAGCGCACCGTTGCCCGGCAGGTTGTCGCAGGAGAGCACCGTGAACGGCGGCAGGCCGGCGGCGCGGCGGCGCGCGAGGCCCTCGACGAGGAAGCCGATCGCCGAGCCGGGGGCGCCCGGCGTCTCGAGGTCCGTGCGCACCTCGGGGTCGTCGAGGTCGATCGCACCGCCCGCGAGCTTGTAGCCGCTCCCCGTCACCGTGAGGGTCACGAGCCGCAGGCGCGGATCGGCCAGCGCGTCGAGCACGTCGGCGCTGTCGCCCGGGGCGAGCAGGTAGCGCGTGATGACGCCGACGACCCGCGCGTGGTCGCCGACGGCGCCGCGCTCCACCACGGTGAAGAGCCCGTCCTGCGGATCGAGCGCCTCGCGCATGTGCGGGCGCCGCAGGCCGACGCCGACGATGCCCCAGTCCGTGTGGCCGCGCATCGCGAGGTCGTCGAAGAAGACGGCCTGGTGAGCGCGGTGGAAGGAGCCGACGCTGAGGTGCAGGACGCCGGGCGCGAGCGCTCCCCGGTCGTAGGAGGGCACGTCGACGCGCAGCGCGTGGCGCGCGAGGGTGGCGCTCGTGAGCGGGAGCGGGGCGATCACCGGGCGAACTGCCTGACCGGCGAGTGGGCGGGAGGGAACGCCTCGGCCACGAGCTCCTCGGCGTCGCCGGGCCGGGCACAGCGGTCGGTGAGGATCGTCCAGCGGTCGGGGCGCAGGCCGGGAGCGGCCTGCATCGCGGTGGCGAGCTGCGCGCGGGTGAGGCCGAGGTCCTCCGGGCAGGTCGGCAGCCCGAGGCGGCGGAAGAGCTCCTGCAGCGGGACGAGCAGCGGCGAGCGGTGCGCAGCGGCCGCCACGAGGGTGCCGAGCGCCACCTGCTCCCCGTGCAGCGCGGCGCCGCCGGCGAGGCGGGAGTCGAGCGCGTGGGAGACGAGGTGCTCCGCGCCGGAGCACGGGCGGCTCGTGCCGGCCGCGGCCATCGCGAGGCCGCTGAGCAGCAGGCCGTGCGCGACGAGCTCCTGCGAGGCGGGCGAGGTGACCTCGGTCAGCTCGAGCGCGGGGCGCGCGGCGGACTCGGCGATCATCGCCGGGAACGCGTCGTAGCGCTCGTGCCCGCCCTCGGCGGCGAGGCGCCAGTCGAGGCAGGCCGTGAGGTTCGAGACGAGGTCGCCGACGCCGGCGCGCAGCGTCTCCGCGGGCGCGGAGGAGATCGCGGAGATGTCGAGGACGATCCCGCCCGGCATGCGGGCCGCATGGCTGGCGCGGGCTCCGTCGCGTCCCGCGAGCGAGGCCACGGGGGAGGAGATGCCGTCGTTGGAGATCGTCGTCGGGACCGAGACGAAGTCGACGCCGGTCCGCGCGGCGGCGAGCTTCACCGTGTCGATGACGCGGCCGCCGCCGACGGCGACCGCCACGGTCACCTGCTCCTCGATGATCTCGCCCGCGAGCGCCGCGGCCTGGTCGAGGCGCCCGCTCAGGTGCGAGTGCAGCCGCACACGGACGCCCTGGGCGCGGAGGTCGTCCACGACGCCCTCGGCCAGCGCGCGAGACGGCCCCGGGCCGCAGCCCACGAGGACGTGGCCGAGGTCGAAGGCGTGGTCGGCCAGGAGCGTGCCGACCTCACGGAGCGAGCCGTGGCCGACGTGCAGGAGGCGGGGGATCTCGACGTCGCGAGGGCGAGGCGCGTTCATGCGGCCCCCGCGAGCGCCTGCGCGCGGTCGAGGTCTGCGTCGTCGTCGATCTCCACCCAGCCGCCGGACGGGACGGGCCAGACGTGCCAGGGCTGCCCGTCGGCGGCGGTGCGCCCGACGGCTCCCTCGTACCACTCGTTCGCGCAGTCCTCGCGGCCGACGAAGCCCTCGAGGGTCTCCTGCAGCGCGTCGCGGACCGGGCCGCGGGCCATGAGCATCCCGATGTACTCGCCGATCGGCGCGTCGAGGCCGACCTTCCCGATGCGGGTCAGCGTGCCGTTCGCGCCCTGCTCCACCTTCATCGACTCGTCGGTGACCTGCTGCTCCACGTCGACCGCGAGGAGGCCGTCGGCGGCGCCGGTCGCAGCCTCGATGAGGAACGCGGCGACGTGCTCGGGCTGCACGAGGAGGTCGGCGTTGATGACGGCGACGGGCGCGCCGGCCGGGAGCTCCTGCAGCCCGCGCAGCAGCGACCACCAGTTGTTGAGCTCGGCCCACTCGGCGTTGAAGATCGGCGTGACGCCGCCGAGCTCGGTCGCGAGGGCGGAGACGATGGCCTCGGCGGCGTGGCCCGTGACCACCTGCGCGCTCGCGACGGCCTCGCCGGCGCGGTGGATCCCCTCGACGTGACGGTCCGCGAGCGTGCGATCGGCCACGCGGAGAAGCCACTTGGGCGTCTCGTCGCCTAGCGTTCCCAGTCGGCTGCCGCGCCCGGCGGCGAGGACGACGACATGGACGGGGCTGATCTCTTGGAAACGGGTCACGAGTTCTTCACATTCCCGGCTGGCGCCGGTCACAAGCGTTCGGAAGCGACGCTTCAGCGATGAAGGTCGTCTTCCACGCCTTCGAGGGGCGGTATGCCGACAGCCCACGTGCGCTCCATGAAGCGCTGCTGCGTCGTGGAGAGGAGCACGAGCACGTGTGGCTGGCAGGCGACGGCCATGAGTTCCCGGCCGACCTCACCACCGTACCGTGGGGAAGCCCCGAAGGCCAGCACGCCCTCGAGAGCGCCGACCTCCTCATCGCCAACACGCACACGGACACCGTGTGGGAGAAGCGCCCGGGGGCCACCTATCTGCAGACCTGGCACGGCACGCCGCTGAAGCGCATCCACTGGGACGTCCTCTGGGCGCCCGAGGGCCGGCTCGAGCGCCTGCAGGGCGACGTGGACCGCTGGGACCTCCTCGTCTCCCCGAGCGCCGCCGCGACCCCGCTGCTGCGCGGCGCCTTCCGCTACGAGGGGGAGGTCCTCGAGACGGGTTACCCCCGCAACGACGTGCTCAGCGGCCCGCAGGCCGACGAGGTGCGCGCCCGTGTGCGGGCCGAGCTCGGCATCCCGGACGGGCGGAAGGTCGTGCTCTACACGCCGACCTGGCGGGACGACGCGGTCTTCACCGCCGGTGGCAAGGCCCCGAGCCTCGAGCTCGACCTGGACCGCTGGACGGCAGCGCTCGGTGCGGACACCACCCTCCTGCTGCGTCTGCACTACATGCTCGTCGGTGCGCTCGGGCCCCTGGACCGCCCGGGGGTCGTCGACGTCTCACGGCACCCCGACGTCTCCGACCTCTACCTCGCCGCGGACGCGATGGTCACGGACTACTCCTCCACGATGTTCGACTTCGCCGTCACGGGCCGGCCCATGGCGTTCTTCGTCTACGACCTCGAGGACTACGCCGACCGGCTGCGCGGCTTCTACTTCCCGCTCGAGCCGATCGCGCCAGGGCCGCTCGTGCGCACGACGGACGAGCTCACGGCGGAGCTGCGCGATCTCGACGCCCTCGCGGCGCGGAGCGCGGCGCGCTACGGGCCGTTCCGGGAGCGCTTCTGCAGCCTCGAGGACGGCGGCGCGACGGAGCGCGTGCTGGACCGCGCGCTCGAGCTGGCGGCTACGCGGCGGCACTGAGGGGCGCGGCGGCGGTCGCCGCGAGGGCCAGGGTCGGCAGGTCGGTGATGAGTCCGTCGACGCCGAGGGTGCTCAGCCGCGCGAGGTCCGCGGCCGCGTTCGCGGTCCACGCGCGCACCCGGAGCCCGCGATGGTGCGCGGCGGCGACGAGCTGGGCGTCGACGAGCGCGTGGGGGATCCCGACGCCCTCGGCGTGGCGCGCGGCGCGGTCGAGCTGGCGGGGTGTGGGGCGCACGGCGAAGAGCGGGGCGACGCGGAGCGCCGGGTCGGCGCGGACCGCGCGGCGCAGCGCGGGGCGGTCGAAGGACTGGACGACGACGCCGGGGAGGCCGGTGACGCACGCGAGCGGCAGCGGGACCTTCAGCTCGAGCAGCAGCCGGGTGCGGCCGGCGTAGCGCTCGAGGACCGCCGGAAGCGTCGGGAGCCCGGCGGGCGCGTCGGCGAGCCGGACCTCCGCGATGGCGCGCGGGTCGCCGTGGGTGCGCAGGAGCGTCGGGTCGTGCAGGACGACCGCGTGGCCGTCCGCGGTGGCGCGGAGGTCGAGCTCGAGCGCGTCGGCGCCCTGCGCGAGCGCCAGGTCGAAGGCGGCCCACGTGTTCTCGGGGGCGTCGGCGGAGGCGCCACGGTGGGCGATGACCTCGGGCATGCCTGCAGTCCAGCCGGGCGGGGCTGCCCTCGCGTGACCGGGGCGTGAACGTCGTGCGACCTTCCTGTGTCGGAGGGACCTCACACACACGGGCGCAACCTTCCGCGCTCCACGCGGTTCCTCCCGCGAAGGCCGAACCGCTCCCCGCCAAGGCGGGAGCGGCCGGGGGACCCAATCGCGTCGCAGGCAGCACGGGCGCACGGGGCGAATCGCCGAAGTCCTCGGCGTAGCGCAGTTCCAGCGCGAGCCCGTCAGCTCACCCCGGAGGCGAACGGAACGAGGAGCACCAATTGAAGAACCGAGCCCTGCCGTGGGCTTTCAGCGCGCTGGCCCTCACCAGCGCCCTGTCCCTCACGGCCCTGAACGCCCCGCCCGCGGACGCCCGTTTCGGTGACGCGTCGCTGCGTATGGGCGACTCCGGACGCGACGTCCGCGTCCTGCAGCGCTGGATGACCCGCGTCGGAATGGAGACCGACGTCGACGGCCGATTCGGGAAGGACACCCGCACGTCCGTGCGGCGCTACGAGAAGCGCTTCACGCTGCCCATCGACGGCGTCGTCTCCCGCGCCCAGGCCGAGGGGCTGCGCAAGCGCGCGGCCGCCGCGCCGCGGGGCGCCGCGTCCCGAAGCGCGGCCGACG
>JAOPZO010000119.1 GCA_025964065.1 Solirubrobacterales bacterium
GCTCCGCCGGCCCTGCGACGGTCAGCCGCATGCCGTCGGGGAGCGCGGCGATCGCGTCCCCGACGCCCTTCCGCGGCTCCACCCGCCCGAGTACGAGCAGCTCCCCGCGCCACGGCGGCGCGGCGGAGGGCGGGAAGGCGACGGGATCGATCCCGGGCGACTCGACCGAGGTGCGCGCCGGGCTGATCCCCACCCCCGCGCGGACGAGGAGGTCGCGGGTCCACGCGGAGTTGAAGGACCACCAGTCGATCTGCGCCGGGTCGTAGCGCTCGCGGGAGAGGCGACCCCAGCGGGCCGTCCAGCGGTCGACCCGCGGCCCGTACGTCGGCCAGCCGTCGTGCACCACGGCGAGCTGCGGCGCGCCGGTGCGCGAGGTGAGCGAGAGCCCCATGCCGCCCATGGAGAACCACATGACGAGGTCGGCGCCGCGCTCGTGCGCCGCGAAGACCTCGGCGTTGTGGCGCTCGAGCCCGTTCGTGTCGGCGCGGCCCAGCGCGAGGAACTGGTGGTCGCGCCAGTACCAGCGCAGCGCGCGGTGCACCCCGGGCTCCTCGGCCGCCCAGGCCACGGACGGGTCGCGGTCCTCCGTCGTGAGCACCGCGACGTCGTGCCCGGCGGCCCGCAGGCCGGCCACCGCGGCCTCCCAGACGCGCTCGTAGCCCCCCGTGCCGTGCGGCGGGTAGCGGTTGCCGACGGTGAGGACGCGCACGGAGCGCGCGAGCCTACTCCCGGAGTCGGTCCCGAGGCGATGGGTAGGGTCCGGCGCCATGCCCGTCTCCCCCGAGATCTTCAAGGCCTACGACGTCCGCGGCCTCTACGGCGACGACATCGACGGCGACACCGCGGAGCAGATCGGCCGCGCGTTCGCGCGCGTCATCGCCGACCTGGCGGGCAAGCCGGTCGCCGAGGTGACCGTCGGCCTCGGCCGCGACATGCGCCTGACCGCCCCCGAGCTGGCGGCCCGCTACCGCGACGGCATCACCTCCGAGGGCGCCGACGTCGTGGACGCCGGGCAGGTCGGGACGGAGATGCTGTACTTCCTCGTCGGCTCCCGCGGGCTCGACGGCGGCCTGATGTGCACCGCCTCGCACAACCCGAAGGCGTACACCGGCGCGAAGCTCGTGAAGCAGGGCGCGATCGCCCTGAGCGGCGAGGAGGGCATCGGCGACATCCGCGACCTCGTGCTCGGCGGCGCGATGGGCGAGGCGCCCGGTGGCGGCACCGTCAGCGAGGCGGACCTCTACGCGGAGTTCCATGAGGCCGCCATGGGCTTCATCGACCCGGGACAGGTCAAGCCGCTCAAGGTGGTCGTCGACGGCGGCAACGGCATGGCCGGCCCGATGGTCGGGCCGCTCCTGCAGCGCCTCGGCCTCGACGTCGTCGAGACCTTCTGGACCCCGGACGGGAGCTTCCCGGGCCACGAGCCGAACCCCCTGCTGCCCGAGAACCGCCAGTTCGTCATCGACAAGGTGCTCGAGGAGGGCGCCGACCTCGGGATCGCCTGGGACGGCGACGCGGACCGCTGCTTCTTCATCGACGACGAGGGCTCGTTCGTCGACGGCGACTTCCTCACCGCGATCCTCGCCGAGCACCTCCTGGAGAAGGACCCGGGCTCCACGATCCTCTACGACTGCCGGGCCTCCCGCGCGGTCGCCGACGTCGTCACCGCGGCGGGCGGGAAGGCGGAGATCAACCGCGTCGGCCACGCGTTCTTCAAGACCCGGATGCAGCGGGAGGGCTCGCTCTTCGGCGGCGAGGTCTCGGGCCACTACTACTTCCGCGACTTCTACTGCGCGGACTCCGGCACGCTCCCCGCGCTCCTGATGCTCGAGAAGCTCTCCGTGGAGGGCCGGAAGCTCTCCGAGCTCCTCGGGAGCTACCGGGCGAAGTACTTCATCTCGGGCGAGATCAACTCGACCGTGACCGACGCGCCCGCGAGGATCGCCGAGCTGGAGGAGGTCTACGGCAGCCTGCCGGGCGCCACCGTCACGCACGTCGACGGCGTCTCCGTCGACTTCGAGGACTGGCACTTCAACGTGCGCTCCTCGAACACCGAGCCGCTGCTGCGCCTCTGCCTCGAGTCGCTCGTCTCCGTGGAGGACATGGAGGCCAGGCGCGACGAGGTGCTCGGGCGCATCCGGGCGTGAGATGACCCGGCGGACGCTCGCGCTCTTCCTGGCGGCGAGCCTCGCCTGGGGCATCCCCTACCTCTTCGCGAAGATCGCGCTCGAGGACCTCTCGGCCGTCGTCACCGTCTGGGCACGGGCCGTCCTCGGTGCCGCCGTGCTGCTCCCGCTCGCCGCCCGCCGCGGCCTGCTCGCGCCGCTGCGCGGGCGCCTCGTGCGGCTCGGCTGGCTCGCGGTCTTCGACCTCGCCGCCCCGACGCTGCTCGTGACGCTCGGGGTCGGGCTGCTGCCGTCCTCGCTCGCGGGGACGCTGATGGCCGCGGTCCCGATCATGGTCGCGCTGCTCGCGCTGCGCTTCGACGCCACGGAGCGCGCGAGCGGCCTGCGGCTCGTCGGGCTGCTCGTGGGAATCGGCGGCGTCGCGGTGCTGCTCGGCGTCGAGGTCAGCGGCGACGCCCGGGCACTGCTCGGCGGCGTGCTCGTGCTCGCGGCGGCGAGCACGTACGCGGGCGGCACCCTCTACTACAAGCGGCACTTCTCGGAGGAGCCCGCGCTCGGCGTGCTCGCCGGGGCGCTCGTCGCCTGCGTCGTGATGACGACGATCCCCGCCGCGCTCTCCCTCCCCGACGCCGCGCCGCCGGCGCAGGCCTGGCTCGCGCTCGCCGTCCTCGGGATCGGCTGCACCGCGGGCGGCTACCTCGCGTTCTACGCGCTCATCGCCCGGATCGGCTCGGGCCGCGCGTCCGTCATCACCTACGTCGCGCCCGCGATCGCCGTGACGGGCGGCGTCGTCGTGCTCGACGAGCCGCTCACCGCGGGCGTCGTCGCCGGGCTGCTGCTGGTCCTCGTCGGCTCCTGGCTCGCGACGGGCGGGCGGCCGCCGGGTGCGTGGAGGGCGCGCGTAGGATGCGCCGGGTGCCCGGCAGCCGCGAAGCAGCGCCCGAAGACCCCGCCTCCGCCGCCGCGGCTGACGCCGGCGTCCACCGCATAGCGGTCCCCACGCCGTTCCTCGTCGGGCGCATCAACACCTACCTCATCGAGGACGCCCCGCTCACGCTCGTCGACTCGGGACCGAACTCGGGCACGTCGCTCACCCAGCTCGAGCAGGGGCTCGCAGCCCACGGGCACGCGGTCGCCGACCTCGAGCGGATCGTCGTCACCCACCAGCACATCGACCACATCGGCCTCGTGCAGATCCTCGCGGACCGCTCGGGCGCGGAGGTCTGCGCGCTCGAGGCACTCGGGCCGTGGCTCGAGCGCTTCTCCGAGAACGCCGACCTGGACGACCGCTTCGCGGACGCGGTCATGCAGCGTCACGGCATCCCCCACGACCTCCGCCTCGGGCTGCGCACGGTGAGCGGCGCGTTCCGCGGCTATGGGGCCTCCGCGCGGGTCGACACGCTCCTGGTGCCGGGCAGCGACCTGACGTTCCGCGACCGCACCTGGACGGTGCACCACCGCCCCGGGCACTCCCCGTCGGACACGGTCTTCGAGGACGCGGAGCGGCGCATGCTGCTCGGCGGCGACCACCTCATCGGGCACGTCTCCTCGAACCCGCTCGTCTCGCGCCCGCTCGAGGGCGGCGACCCGGACGACCGGCCCCGTGCGCTGCGCGACTACCTGGCCTCCATGCGCCTGACCCGGGAGATGGACCTCGACGTCGTGCTCCCCGGCCACGGCGCGCCGGTCACCGACCACCGCAAGCTCGTCGACGACCGCATCCGGATGCACGAGAAGCGCGCCGCCAAGATCCTGAGGATGCTCGACGAGCCGCGCACCGCGTTCGAGGTGGCGAGCGCCATGTGGGGCAACGTCGCGGTCACGCAGGCCTACCTCACGCTCAGCGAGGTGCTCGGCCACGTCGACCTGCTGCTCGAGCGCGGCGACGCCGTCGAGGCGCGCGACGAGGACGGCGTCACCCGCTTCGCCGCCGCGGGCTAGCGCCGTGGCCGCGGTCGCCCTCGACGCGCGGGCGGCCGTCCGGCCCGAGCTCGGCGGCGTGGAGCGCTGGGCCCGGGAGCTCGCGGAGCGCCTGCCCGCGCTC
>JAOPZO010000395.1 GCA_025964065.1 Solirubrobacterales bacterium
CGCCGGGCGGGCCGGGCGGGCCGGCCGGGCCCTAGCCGGCCGCGGGACCGGGCTCGCGCCAGCGGTGGTGCGAGGGGTCGAGGACCTTGTGCAGACCGCCCTCGGGCAGCCACGCGAGCGTCTCGAGCTCGAGCGGGTCGAGGTACCCGACCTGCCCCGTCCTGAGGTCCTCGATGCGCAGCCGCGGGCCGTTGCCGTCCTCGTCGAGCCGGACGTCGACCGCGGCGAACTCGCTCGCGAGCTCCATCACACGATGAAGGCGAGCGTGTAGACCGCCCGGTCTATGTCGACCAGCATGACCTTCTTCGTGACGAGCCGGAGGTCGTCGCCCTCGCGGCGGAGCCTGTGCTCGCAGCGCGCGGCCCAGAGCTGCGTGCCGCGCTCACGCGACTCGACGATGAGGACGTTCGAGGCGACGAGCACCTCGTCACCGTCCTGCTCGAGCAGCTCGATGTTCGTGACGCTGCGGCAGAGCCGCGACGGCGGCGTCTGCGCGTGCCGCTTGCCCGTGTGGAACTGCCGCACCCGGGTGCCGATGCGGGCGCGGTTGTCGAAGATGATCGACATCTGCATGGTCGGGTCGATGTCGTCCGCCTGGGCCGGCACCCAGTAGACGGCGTCGTCGGCCCAGAGGGCCTCCCAGTCGTCGTAGCTGTGGGTGTCGGCGAACCGCGCCTCCTTGTAGAGGAACCGCTCGACCTCTTCCAGCGGGATGGCCGTCGTCGTGTGGGCGGTGACCATCAGGCGTCCTCCATCAGCGAGCGGTAGTGGCGCCAGATCGCACGCTGCGGGACCTCGTCGGTGTTGTTGCCGATGCGGAACCCGTTCTCGTCGCGCTGCTCGCGATGCACGCCGCGCTTGATCACGAGCCACTCGGGCGTCCGGGCCTGCACGCCGCGCTGGTTGCGCTCGTACATCTCGGAGTCGTCGGCGAGCAGGAAGCCGGCGGGGCCGACGGAGCCGATCGTCTGCTGCAGCAGGCGCCGGTTCATGTCGGGGCAGCCCGGGAACTGGACCGCCGTCACGTGCTGCACGGTCTGGTCGACCGCGAGGGGCTGCAGGACGAAGAGCTGGATCTCGGCGATGAAGAGGTTCGGGAACACCATCGTGTGCGGGGCGCCGTCGATGAGCACCTCACGGGCGGTGTCGGCCCCGAGCTTCGCCTCGAGCTGCGCGACGTAGTCCGGGACCTTCGCCGGGTCCGTGCCGAACCAGCCCAGGGGCTGGTCGATGCGGCGGAACTCCGGGCGCAGGTCGTTCTCCGTGTGCCCGTTGCCGAGATCCCGCGAGACCGCGGTGCTCTTCTCGTCGTACAGGTCGCCGATGCCGCTCTTGGCGACGGAGAAGATGGAGGAGTGGACGAACTGCGGGTGGTACCCGTCGGTCTCGTTCTCCAACATCATCTTCCAGTTCGCCTTGACCTTGTGCTTCAGCCAGCCAGCGGTGAGCGCGACCTCGCCCGTGGGCGAGAGCCGGACGAGGCGGTCGAAGGCCTCCGTGGCGGCACCGAGGTGCTCCTGGAGCGTCGGGCCGTCCTCGGCGAAGGAGCCGAAGACGAAGCCCTGGTACTGCGCGACCCGCGGGACGCGGCCCAGGCCGAGGTCCTTCTTCGCCTCACGGCCGTCGTAGCCCGCGTTGAAGGGGTAGCCCAGGAGCTTGCCGGTGTTGGCGAACGTCCACCCGTGGTAGGGGCAGCGGAACGCGCTCGAGTTGCCCTTGGGCGCGTCGCAGACGAGGTTCGCCCGGTGCGTGCAGCGGTTCAGGAGCAGGTGGACCTCCCCCTGCTTGTCCCGGGACATGATGATGTCCTGCGGCCCGATCGACTTGCGGACGTAGTCGTTGGGCTCCGGGACCTCGGAGACGTGCCCGACGTACACCCAGCTGCGGTACCAGATGCGCTCGAGCTCGGCCTCGTAGATGGCCGGGTCGGTGTAGAGCGAGCCGTGGACCCGGTCGGGCTCGATCCGGGCGTCCCAGTCCGTCGGGGTGTGATCGACGAGCGTCATGCCGCCGACGCTATCAGACGCCCTGCCCGGACACGACGTCCGATCTGAAGTTTCCCGCCCATGTGTCAGGACGGCGCGTAGAGCGCTTCGATGGCCTCGGCGTGCTTCTCGGCGATCGGCTTGCGCTTGAGCTTCATGGTCGGGGTGAGCTCGTCGCCGCCCGGCAGCCACTCCTCGGCGAGAAGCTCCCAGCGCTTGATCTGCTCGACGCGGGAGAGGTTGGCGTTCGCGCGCTCGACGGCCTCGCCGACGGCGGCCAGCACGTCGGGGTGCCGGGCCACGTCGGCGACCGACCCGCTCCCGATGCCGAGCTGGGTCGCCTTCGCCGCCGCGACGTCCGGGTCGAGGACGAGCAGCGCGACGATGTAGGGGCGGGACTCGCCGATCACGGCGGCCTGGCCGATGAGCGGGCTCGCGGTCTTGAGCTCCTGCTCGATGTTCGCGGGCGACATGTTCTTGCCGGCCGCGTTGATGATGAGCTCCTTCTTGCGGTCGACGATCCTGATGTAGCCGTCGTCGACCTCGCAGATGTCACCCGTGTGGAGCCAGCCATCGCCGTCGATCGCCTCGGCGGTCTTCTCGGGCTGCCCGCGGTAGCCCCGGGTGACCGTCGCGCCGCGGACGAGCAGCTCGCCGTCCTCCGCGAGCCTCGTCTCCACGCAGGAGATGGCGGGGCCGACGGTGCCGACCTTCGCTTCGGACGGGTGGCTGACCGTGATGCAGCAGGAGCACTCGGACATGCCGTAGATCTCCGTCAACGGAAGGCCGATGGCGGTCAGGAACTCCTGGACGTCCTTCGACATCGGGGCGGCGCCCACGATGAGCCACTCGACCTGGTCGAGGCCCATCTTCTCGCGGAGCTTGGAGAAGATCATCGCCTCGGCCTGGGCGACGCCCTTCGCGAGCTCCTCCGGAACGGGCTGGCCCGCCTGATCGAGGCGCACCTTCTGCCGGGCCGCGGCGATCGCGCCGGCGACGGCGTTCCGCTTGCCCTCGTCGGGCTCGGCGGCGAGCGCGAGCTCGAGGCCCGCCTTCATCTTCTCGAGCACGCGCGGGACCGCGCCCCAGACCGTCGGACGGACCGCCGGCAGCGCCGCGGCGACGGCCCGCGGGTCGCTGACGCTCGTGACCTGCAGTCCGTAGACCATCTGGTTGTAGTGCGAGGACCAGCGGTCCGCGATGTGCGCCGACGGCAGGTAGGAGGTGATGCGCGCGAGCGGCCGCATCGGCAGGACCTCGGCGACCGCGCGGCACTGCGCGAGGATGTTCGCGTGGGTCAGCTCGACGCCCTTGGGCGGGCCCGTGGTGCCCGAGGTGTAGATGAGCGTCAGGACGTCGTCGGGCGTGACGGCCTGCCAGGTGGCCGCGAAGTCGAAGTCCGCGGCGCCGCCGGCCTCGAGGTCCGCGAGCGAGGTCGTGCCCTCCGGGTTGCCGTCGACGCAGACGAGGTGCGCCGGCTTCGCGCGGTCGCCCTTCGCGGCGACGATCCGGTCCAGGAACGCCTCCTCGAAGACGATGACGTCGCAGTCCGCGTTCTCGAGCAGGTGGGTGATCTGCGGCGGAGAGGAGGTCGGGTAGACCGAGAACGGCGTGGCGCCGAGGTGCACCGCGGCGGTGTCCACGAGGTGGAACTCGGGGCGGTTCGACATGAGCAGCGCGACCGTGTCGCCGCGCGTCACGCCGAGCGCGGCGAGGCCGCCCGCGAGCTTCTCGACCCGGGCGGCGTAGTCGCCGAAGGTGATCTCCGTCGCGCCGTCCGGCGTGCGCAGCGCGACCTCGCCGGCGTGGCGGGCGGCGATGGCCTGGAAGGCCTCGACCATCGTCGTGGCGTGCTCGGTCCCGGACTCGGGGGTCGCGGACTGCTTCGTGGGGGTGCTCATGGGGTCTCCTCCTGCTGAGGTGCGGGTGCGGACATGGGTGCTACCGGCCCCGCCAGGCCGGGGGGCGCTGCTCCTTGAAGGCCCGCGCGCCCTCGCGCGCGTCCTCCGACGACATGACGGGGTCGACGACTTCGGCCTGGCGCGCGAAGAACTCCTCGTCGCTCCAGGACCACTGCTGCTGCAGCACGGCCTTCGTGGCGGTCAGCGCGAGCGGGCCGTTCGCGGCGATCTGCTCCGCGAGCGCGAGCGCGTCCTCGAGCGCCGCCCCCTTCTCGGCGAGGCGCTCGATGCCGCCGAGCGCGTGGAGCCGGTCGGCCGTGGTGAGCTCGCCGGTGAGCGCGA
>JAOPZO010000397.1 GCA_025964065.1 Solirubrobacterales bacterium
GGGCCGCCACCCGCGTGGCGCGGCCGCGCGCCCTCGCCGCCGCGGCCTCCGACCGGGTCGACCAGCTCCGCTTCGCCACCCCCGAGCCGCAGCCGGGCGGCGTCGTCCGCGAGTACTGGATCACCGCGGACACGACTTCCTGGGACATCACCCCCCGCCGCCGGGACGACTGGATGGACATGCCGGTCCGCGGCCGCACGCGCTTCACCGCCTTCACCTACAGCGAGTGGACCACGGGCTTCGCCGCCCGGAAGCGCAAGCCGTCCATGCCGGGGCCGACGCTTCAGGCCGAGGTCGGCGACGTCCTGCGCGTGCATGTCCGCAACGCGGCGACGCAGGCGATCACGATGCACCCGCACGGCGTCCGCTACACCCCGGACTACGACGGCACCTACATGGGCGAGCGCACCCGGGCGGGCGGCTTCATCGGCCCGGGCGAGGAGTTCACCTACACGTGGGAGGCGACCCCGGACTCCGTGGGGGTCTGGCCGTACCACGACCACGGGCCGAACCACTCGCTCAACCTGTTGCGCGGCCTCTTCGGCGCGCTCATCATCCGACCCAAGGGCACGAAGCCACCCGACGTCGAGCAGGTGCTCTTCCAGCACGCGCTCGCGCCGAACGTCACCGGGCTCGACAAGCAGTGGCAGTGCTTCAACGGCCGCGCCTACGCCGGCAACACGCCGACCGTGCGCGCCCGCGTCGGGCAGAGCGTCGCGTTCCACGTGCTCGGCGGGGATGCGGCCTACCACAACTTCCACGTCCACGGCCACCGCTGGAGGTCCGCGGCGGGCGTCTCGGTCGACAACGCCGGCTTCGGCCCCCACGAGGCGATCACGGCGCAGTGGACCGAGGACAACCCGGGGCGGTGGCTCTACCACTGCCACGTCTTCAGCCACCAGGACGGCGGCATGGCCGGCTGGCTCCTGGTGGACCCGTAGGACCTTCGAGAGGAACCCATGACCCGCACCACCACCCTCGCCGCCGTCGCCGCCGTCGCCCTCGCGGCCGCGCCCGCCGCCGCCGCGCAGGACTACCCCGCGCCGTCGAAGCCCTCGGGCGCGACGGGCAAGCCGAAGGGGCCCTTCAAGACGCTCCGAGTCGGCAAGACGAAGCAGTACAAGACGATCGGGGCGGCCGTGAGGGCCGCGCGGGCCGGCGACACCATCAGGGTCGCGAACGGCACCTACCGCGAGGGCGTGCAGGTCAAGGGCTCCACGAAGCGCTACCTCAAGATCATCGGCAACGCCACCGACCCGAGGAAGGTCGTGCTCGAGGGCAAGGGCCTCAAGGGCATCGCCGCGCAGAACGGGATCAAGGTCGACGGCGCCGACCAGGTGACCATCCGCGGCTTCACCGCGCAGCACTACCGCGCGAACGGGTTCTTCGTCGTCAACGTCACGGGCTACACGCTCGACAAGCTCCGCGCGATGCAGACCGGCGTGTACGGGATCTACGCCTTCAACTCGAAGGGCGGGCTCATGCAGCGCTCCGAGGCCGCGTGGAACAACGACGCCGGCTTCTACATCGGGCAGACCCCGCCGCAGACGAGGCCCGTGCGCTCCATCGTCCGCGAGGTCACGGCCTACGGCAACGTGCTCGGCTTCTCCGGGACGAACATGCGCTACGTGACGATCACGCGCAGCTCGTTCTACAACAACGGCCTCGGCATCGTGCCGAGCGCGCTGGATTCGGAGAAGTTCGCCCCGCCGGAGGACAACGTCATCACGGACAACGACATCTTCTGGAACAACTTCAACTACTTCGCGGGTGCGCCGTTCACCCTGCGCAAGGGCGCGACGGGCGAGGTCGCCTACCCCGTCGGCACCGGCATCCTGCTGTTCGGCTCCCGCCGCACGAAGGTCGTGGGCAACCGCGTCTCGGGCAACTACCTCGTCGGGATCGGCGGCGTGCAGCAGGTGCTGCTCAAGCAGCCCGACGCCCGCGACCTCGTCGGCAACCAGATCACGGGCAACCGCTTCGGGCTGCACGGCGACTTCAACGGGCGCGACCTGTTCTACGACGGCAACGGCCGCGACAACTGCATCTCGGGCAACGAGGGCGTCCGCGTGACGGTCCCGGCGAACGCCTCGACGATGCCGGCCTGCCCGTTCACCGGCGCGAACGCGTTCGACTCGGCCGCGCAGTCCGAGGCGATCAACTGGACCGTCGGCGACCCGACGCACGAGGCGAACTGGATCCGCACCCCGCACCCGCCGCGCGCCGGGCTCGTCCCGCTCGAGCGCTACGCCACCTACACGGGGAGGAAGCCGTGAGGCGCCTGATGGCGGCGGGCGCCGCACTGACGCTGACGCTCGTGCTCGTCCCGGCGTCCTCGGCCGGGACGACGCGGACGGTCACGATCGGCGACAACTTCTACTCGCCCGCGAAGATGACGGTGAAGGTCGGCACGACCGTCCGCTGGCGCTGGCCGCAGGACACGGGCGACTCGCACGACGTGAAGCTCCGCTCCGCGCCGAAGGGCGTGAGGAGGTTCCACTCCGAGGAGGCGGGCTCCGCCTACTCGTTCAAGCGGAAGCTCACCGTCGCCGGGACCTACCGGATCGTCTGCACGCTCCACGACGAGATGCGGCAGACGATCACGGTGAAGCGCTAGGGGGTCGTCGCGTGCCGCGGTCCGGCAGGATGCGGGCATGAGCCCCACCCCGCAGGATCGTGAGCACGAGGTCGTCGTCTTCGGCGCCACCGGCTTCGTCGGCAGGCTGACCGCCGCCTACCTCGCCGAGCACGCGCCCGAGGGCGTGCGCATCGCGCTCGGCGGGCGCTCCCGCGCGAAGCTCGAGCAGGTGCGGGCCGAGCTGGGCCCGCGCGCCGCCGCGTGGCCCGTCGTCGTCGCCGACTCCTCCGACGAGGCGGCGCTCGCCGAGCTGGCGCGCTCCACGCGGGTCGTGGCGACGACCGTCGGCCCCTACTTCAAGCACGGCCTCCCGCTCGTGGTCGCGTGTGCGGCGGAGGGCACGCACTACGCCGACCTCACGGGCGAGGTGCTGTTCATGCGGCGCTCCATCGACGCGGCGCACGCGAGCGCGGAGGCGAGCGGCGCCCGGATCGTCCACACGTGCGGCTTCGACTCCATCCCCTCGGACCTCGGCGTCTTCCTGCTCGCCGAGCACGCGCGCGAGCACGACCTGGGGACGCTCGAGGAGACGACGCTCGTGGTGAAGGCGGTCTCGGGCGGCGTGAGCGGCGGCACCGTCGACTCGCTGCGCGGGCAGATCGACGAGGCCCGGGCCGACAAGGCCGCGATGAAGATCATGCTCGACCCGTACAGCCTGAGCCCCGAGCGGGCCGCGGAACCCGACCTCGGGTCGGAGCGCGACCCGGTCGGCGTCGTCCGCGACCCCGAGCTCGGCGGCTTCCTCGCGCCGTTCGTCATGGGGACGGTGAACAGCCGCGTCGTGCGCCGCAGCAACGCGCTGACCGGCCACGCGTACGGGCGCCGGCTGAAGTACCGCGAGCTCATGCTGGGCGGCGGCCTGCCGCTCGGCCCGGCCAAGGCGGCGGGGATCGCCGCCGGCCTCGGGGTGCTGGTCGCCGGGCTCGCCCTGCCTCCCACGCGCAAGCTGCTCGACCGCGTGCTCCCCGATCCGGGCGAGGGCCCGAGCGAGGCCGCGCGCGAGAAGGGCTTCTTCCGGATCGACGTCCACACGAGGACGAGCACGGGCGCGAAGCTCGTGTGCGAGCTCCAGGCGCCCGGCGACCCGGGCTACAAGGCGACCGCGGTGATGCTCGGGGAGAGCGCGCTCGCGCTCGCGCTCGACCGGGAGCGCCTGCCGGCCGCCGCCGGCGTGCTCACGCCCGCCACCGCCATGGGCCACGTGCTCGCCGGCCGCCTGCGCGCGGCCGGGCACCGGTACGACGTGCGCGCGGCGTAGGGCAGGAACCGCCCCTCGTGCGGGGCCGCACCGGGCGTAGCGTCGGTGGCCCACCGAGGAAGGAACCCCATGCAGACCTACGTCGTCCTCCGGCGCTCCGGCTTCCAGGACGCGGATGACCTCGGGCGGGCCGCCGCCCGCTCGACCGCCACGGGCGAGGAGATGACGGACGACGTCCGCTGGATCCGCACCTACGCACTCGCCGAGGGCGACGGCGCGGTCGGGACCGTCTGCGTCTACGAGGCGACGGGCCCCGAGGCGCTCCGGGAGCACGCCGCGCGCGCCGGGCTGCCGTGCGACGAGGTCGTCGCCGTCGCCGACACCGTCGTCGTCCGGCCCGATCCGAAGGCCGCCCCGGCGTAGGGGCCCGGCCGGCGTCAGGCGGCGCGCACCGTCCCGACCGCGACGGCGTTCGCCGCGCGGTACGGGCGCCCGTACTCCGCGTCGCGCGCGGCCTCGTAGCCGACCTCACGCCACCGGTTGGTCGCCCCTGAGGTGCGCCGCAGGAACCGCAGGTCGGTGAGCGGGAGGTCACGCTCGCGGACGAGGCGGTCCACCTCCGGGTTGTAGCCGAGCGGCACGGTGAACCACAGCGTTCCGCCCGGCGCGAGGAAGCCCCGGAGGTGCTCGATCGCGCGCCGGACCTTGCCCGGTTCGCGCGGCTCCTCGTCCCACCCGACGTGCTCGAGCGTCGAGACGCTGAGGACGAGGTCGTAGGGCGCCTCCGGCCGGAAGTCCACGACGTCCTCGTTGCGGACGCCCGGGGCCCGCTCGTACTTGTCGAGCACGTCGTGGTCGTGGGCATGGAAGTGCGCGAGGCAGTTGCCGACCTCGAGGATCCGCTGCCCCGCGTGCGCCTGCACGACGCCCCAGGCGAGCGGGATCTCCACGGTCCGCTCGACGGCGTGCGCCTTGCCGTACCGGTGGTGGAGGTAGGTGAGCTCCCGCCCGGCGAAGGTGAAGGTGCCGGGGCGCGCAAGGCGCGTGCGGTAGGCGCCCCACGCGGCGAGCGCCGGCGCGGTGGCGATCCGTCGCGGCGTGGAGCGCGCCGGGCGTTCGCGGACCTCCGCCAGCTCGTCGAGGGCACTGCGGGGCGGCTCCATGGCGCTGGAGGCTGCCGGGTCGTGCGGCCTCGGCCGCGGGAGCGTCCTGCCCGGCGTGGGCAGGCGCCTCCCGGGCGCCCGGCGCGCTGCTTGTGGCAGAAGGACAAGGCGGCGCGCTCGTTCGTGGCGGGACACCATGTCAATGCCCCGTTCTGCCGGTTTACCGTCCCACCGGTTCGCAAGACATCCCCGAGCGCCCACGTGGCGCCGGCTCAGGAGGAGAGAAGATGGGACTCAAAGAGGGCGATTTCCCGCCGGTCGATCCGGCGACGTTCGAGGACATGCCGTACCAGGAGCGCATCAAGGTGCTCTCGCGGCATTGGGCCGAGTTCGGGTTCGGCGCGCCGAAGATCACCGCGATCATCTACATCGTCAAGCTGCTCGTCTTCTACGGCGTCACGGGGATCCTCGTCGCGACGCTGACCTCCGGCCTCGACCCGCTCAGCCCGAGCGAGTGGTGGGACGAGCCGATCTTCTACCAGAAGGCCGTCGTCTGGACGATGCTCTTGGAGGCGCTCGGAGTCGCGGGCTCCTGGGGTCCCCTGGCCGGGCACTTCAAGCCGATGACCGGCGGCGTCCTGTACTACGCGCGGACCGGCACGCTGCGCAACCCGCCGTGGCCCACGAAGGTCCCCGGGACGGCCGGGTACACGCGCACGCCGCTGGACGTCGCCCTCTACCTCACCTTCATCGGCGCGCTCGTCGTCGCGCTGGCGCTCCCCGGCCAGGACGACGGTGCCCTGAACGCCCTCGTCCCGGGCAACGAGGGCCTGATCACGACCGCGCCCCTCATCGTCGCGCTCATCTCCCTCGGCCTCCTGGGTCTCCGGGACAAGATCTCGTTCCTGCAGGCGCGCAGCGAGCAGTACGTCCCGGCGCTCATCTTCTTCTGCTTCTTCCCGTTCGTCGACATGATCATCGCGGCGAAGCTGCTGATCGTGATCGTGTGGTGCTGCGCCGCGTTCTCGAAGGTCGGGCCGCACTTCGCGAACGTCATCCCGCCCATGGTGAGCAACACGCCGTGGCTCTCGTCCAAGCGGATCAAGCGGATGCACTACCGCTCCTTCCCGGAGGACATGCGCCCGTCGGAGCGCGCGACGGGGCTCGCGCACGGGCTCGGGACCCTCGTGGAGTTCGGTGCGCCGCTCGTGCTGCTCTTCTCGAGCAACGACACGATCACGCTGATCGCCGCGCTCGCGATGATCGGCTTCCACGTGTTCATCATCTCGACGTTCCCGCTGGCGGTCCCGCTCGACTGGAACGTCCTCTTCGCCTACATCGCGGCGTTCCTGTTCCTCGGCTTCTCGAACGCCGACGGGTACGGCCTGGGGGCGATGGACCCGACCCTGCTCGTCGTGACCGTGCTGGCGCTGCTGACGTTCCCCGTGCTCGGCAACCTCAAGCCGCAGTGGGTGTCGTTCCTCCCGTCCATGCGGCAGTACTCGGGCAACTGGGCGACGGGCATGTGGGCGTTCGCGCCGGGCGCCGAGGCGAAGCTCGACGAGCACGTCAAGAAGCCGTCGCTCATGCAGAAGGGCCAGCTCACCGCCATCTACGGCGAGGAGGCGGCCGAGGTCGTCATGCAGCAGCTGCTCGGCTGGCGGGCGCTGCACAGCCAGGGTCGCGGGCTCAACTCGCTCATGATGACCACGCTCGGGCCGGACATCGACACGTACACGCTGCGCGAGGCGGAGTTCAGCTGCAACGCGCTGACCGGGTTCAACTTCGGTGACGGGCACTTCCACGACCAGCAGCTCATCGACGCCATCCAGAGCGAGGTCGGCTTCGCGCCGGGCGAGTTCATGGTCGTGTTCATGGAGTCCGACCCGTGGGGGCCGAAGCGCGGCCGGCAGGACTACTGGGTCATGGACGCGGCGGTCGGCGAGATCGAGCGCGGCAGCATCGGCGTACAGGACTGCGTCAAGGAGCAGCCGTGGCTGCCCAACGGCCCGGTCGCGAAGCAGGTCGACTGGAAGCTCGACGGCTACGAGCGCGTGCGGTACGAGCGGGCCCCGAGGGCGCCCGTGCCCGAGACCGCGGACATCGGGCCCCTGGCCCAGGAAGCGCGGATCGGCGCGTGACGAGCGCCACCGTGGTCGGCAGCGGGCCCAACGGGCTCGCTGCCGCCCTCACCCTCGCCGCCGAGGGGATCCAGGTCCACGTCATCGAGGCGGCGGGCACCCTCGGCGGCGGAACCCGCAGCAGCGAGCTGACGGTCCCGGGCGTCATCCACGACGAGTGCTCCGCGGCCCACCCGCTCGCCATCGACACGCCCTTCTCACGGCGCTTCGACCTCGCGGCCCACGGGCTCACGTGGCGGTGGCCCGAGGTGCAGTACAGCCACCCGCTCGACGGCGGGAGCGGCGCGGCCGCCTACAAGTCGGTCGCCGAGACCGCGCGGCACCTCGGGAAGGACGGGCACCGGTGGCGCCGCCTGTTCGGGAGCCTCACCGACCGCTTCGACGACATCGCGGAGGACTTCCTCGAGCCCGTCATCCACGTGCCGAAGCATCCGCTCAAGCTCGCCCGGTTCGGGGCGTGGTCGGGGATGCCCGCGAACGTGCTCGCCCGCTGGTTCCGCACCCCGGAGGGCCAGGCGCTGTTCGCAGGCTGCGCCGCCCACGCGTTCCGGCCCTTCACCTCCCCCGTCTCCTCGGCCATCGGTGTGACGCTCGGGACCGCCGCGCACCGCTACGGATGGCCGGTCGCGGAGGGCGGCTCGGCGTCGATCTCCCGCGCCGTCGTCGCCCTGCTCGAGGAGCACGGCGCGACGTTCGAGACCGGGCGCACGGTGACCTCGCTCGCCGAGCTCGGCTCCCCCGACGTCGTGATGCTCGACCTCGCCCCCGCGGCCGCCGCGCGCGTCGCCGGGAGCCGTATGCCGCGCCGGGTCTCGCGGGCCCTCGAGCGCTACCGGCACGGTCCGGGCTCCTTCAAGGTGGAGTTCGCCGTCGAGGGCGGCGTCCCCTGGGCGCACGAGCCGTCGCGCCGCGCGGGCACCGTGCACGTGTGCGGCAGCCTGGCCGAGGTCGCGGCGGCCGAGCGCGACACGTGCGCCGGGCGGATGCCCGAGCGCCCGTACGTCCTGGTCTGCCAGCAGTCCGTCGCCGACCCGACGCGCGCGAACGGGGACGTCCATCCGCTCTACTCCTACGCCCACGTCCCCGCGGGCTGGACCGGGGACGCGACGGCGCAGATCGAGGCGCAGATCGAGCGCTTCGCTCCCGGCTTCCGCGACCGCATCGTGGGCCGGCACGTCCGCTCCGTCCCCGACATGGAGGCCCACAACGTCAACTACGTCGGCGGGGACGTCGTGACGGGGTCGAACGACATGCTCCAGCTCGTCTTCCGTCCGCGGCCCGCGCTCGACCCGTACACGCTCGGGATCCCCGGCGTCTACCTGTGCTCGGCCGCCACGCCGCCCGGCGCCGGCGCGCACGGGATGTGCGGGTGGAACGCCGCCCGCTCCGCGCTCGGCCGCCTGGACCCGACCGCGTTCGCCCCGGCCCCACCAGCGGAGGCGGCCGCGCGGGCCTGAGGCGGGACGTGCGGGCGGGGGCCGGCCCGCCCGGCG
>JAOPZO010000491.1 GCA_025964065.1 Solirubrobacterales bacterium
CGTCAAGGACCTCCAGATCCTCCGGCGCTCCCCGCTGCTGCTCGCGCTGCTCGTCGCCTACGCGGTCGTCATCGGGCTGCCCGTGGGCTACGGGATCTCGGCGCCGCCCTCCAAGCCGAAGGTCGCCTTCTACAACGGCGTGCCGGCGTCGCAGGAGTCCTTCGACCTCGGGGGTCGCGAGGTCGACGCCTCGCAGTACGCGGAGGAGCTCTTCGAGGACATCGACCCGATCCGGGTCGGCTCCCGCGAGGAGGCGATCGCCAAGGTCCGCGACGGGGAGGCGCTGGGCGCGCTCGTGGTCCCCGAGGACATCACCCAGCAGCTCCAGAACGCCACGGAGCTGCCCGGGGTCTCCGAGCCCCCGACGCTCGAGGTCTTCTACAACGCCGACAACCCGCTCAAGCGCCGGTACGTGGAGCAGACGGTCAAGGCGCGGCTCGCGGACGCGAACCTCGCGCTCTCCGGCGAGGTCACGAAGGTCGCCGCGAGCGCGCTCGACGTGCTGCTCGCCGGCGGGCCGTTCGCGCTGCCGACGGGCACGATCGACGTCCTCGGGCTCAAGCGCGCGAAGACGATCCTCGAGGGCGCGGAGCGCGGGCTCCCCGCGGACGACCCGCAGCGCGCGGCGATCCGGCAGGTCGTCGAGTTCGCGGACGTCGCGATCACCTCGCTGAACTTCGCGAACCCCGTGCTCGGCGCGATCTCCGCGCCCATCAAGGTCGAGACGACGGAGGTCGCGGGGGGCAACGGCTCGCTCGAGGGCTTCGCGGTCGCGGCCGCGGCGACCATCGCGCTCATGTTCGTCGCGGTGCTGCTCGGGGCCGGGATGCTCGCGCTCGAGCGGGAGGAGTTCGCGTTCGGGCGGCTCGTCCGCGGCCTCGTGCGGCCCATCGCGCTGCTCGGGGAGAAGGTGCTGCTCGGGGCGCTCTGCGCGTTCGTCGTCGGCGCGGGCCTGCTCGGGATCCTCGCGCTCTTCCAGCCCGTGCCGCTCGACCGAGCGCCCCAGTGGCTCGCGGCGCTCGCGCTCGGCGCCGTCGGCTTCGCCGCCCTCGGCGTCGCGGTGGGCGCGCTCACGCGGGACGTGCGCGCCGCATCGCTGCTCGCGTTCCTGCTGTCGCTCCCGGTCGCGGCGCTCGCGCTCGTGCCGAGCGGCACGGTCGGCGACGTGGCGTTCGACGTCATCCGCGTCGTCTCGGGCGCCTTCCCGTTCAAGCCGACGCTCGACGCGCTCGACGCGGGGCTGAACGAGACGGGCGGGCTCGGCCTGCCGCTCCTGCACCTGGTGCTCCTCGCCGCGGCCTACGTGGCGCTCGCGCGCGTGGCCCTGCGACGCTTCGGCGCGCGATGAGCCCGACGGTCCCCCGCCTGCGCCTGGAGCGCGCCGCGACGGCGGTGCGCCCGTTCACCCGCGGCGACCTCGACGCGCTGCTCGCGCTCCGGCTCTCCAACCGCGAGTTCATGGCCGACTACGAGGCCGATCGGGCCGACGCCTTCTTCACGCGCGCGGGGCAGGCGCGGGAGATCGCGCTCGACACGGAGGCGTGGGCTGCGGGCGCGGGGTACGCGTTCGCGATCGTCGACCGCGACGCGGAGGACCGGCTCATCGGGCGGATCGCGCTCTCGAACGTCGTGCGCGGGCCGTGGCAGAACGCGACCGTCGGGTACTGGATCGACCTCGCCGCGAACGGGCGCAACCACGCGACCAACGCGTTGCACCTGACCTGCACCTTCGCGTTCGAGCACGCCGGCCTGCACCGCGTCCAGCCCGCGATCATGCCCCGCAACGCGCGCTCGCGCCGGGTCGTCGAGAAGGTCGGCTTCCGCCACGAGGGGACCGCGCTGCGGTACCTGAAGATCGCGGGAGTCTGGGAGGACCACGACATCTTCGCGCTCACGCGCGAGGACTGGTCGGCGCTCCGGCGCGCGGCCGCCACCGCTTCCTGAAGGCGCCAGGCAGCTCCGGGGACCCTCGGGGAACACCCGTCCGCTCTACCCTGTGCGGCGTATGGCCTTCCCCGCGACCCGCATGCGACGCCTCCGCGCGACGCCCGTCCTCCGCGACCTCGTGCGCGAGACGCGGCTGTCCCCCGCGGACCTCGTGATGCCGTTCTTCGTCCACACGGAGCCCGGCCGCCTCGCGATCGACGCGATGCCCGGGGTCGACCGCCTGTCCATCGACGAGCTCGTGCGCGAGTGCGGCGAGGTGCAGGCCCTCGGGATCCCCGCCGTGCTCCTGTTCGGCATCCCGGCCGAGAAGGACCCCGAGGGCTCCGGCGCCTGGGACCCCGAGGGCGTCGTGCAGCTCGCGACCCGCGCGATCAAGGCGGCCCACCCCGAGCTGCTGGTCATCGCCGACCTCTGCCTCTGCGAGTACACGAGCCACGGCCACTGCGGCCTGCTCACGGAGGACGGCCGCGTGGACAACGACCCGTCGCTCGCGCTCCTCGCGCGCACCGCCGTCTCGCAGGTCCGCGCGGGCGCGGACATCATCGCTCCGAGCGACATGATGGACGGGCGCGTCGGCGCGATCCGCGCGGCGCTCGACGAGGAGGGCTTCGCGGACACGCCGATCATGGCCTACTCCGCGAAGTTCGCCTCCGCCTACTACGGGCCGTTCCGCGAGGCGGCGGGCTCCACCCCGAGCTTCGGGGACCGGCGCAGCTACCAGATGGACCCCGGCAACGGGGACGAGGCGGTGCGCGAGGCCGCGCTCGACGTCGAGGAGGGCGCCGACGTCCTCATGGTCAAGCCGGCGCTGCCGTACCTCGACGTGCTCTGGCGCATCAAGCAGCAGTCCCGCATGCCCGTCGCCGCGTACAACGTGAGCGGCGAGTATGCGATGGTCAAGGCCGCGGCCGCGGCCGGGTACCTCGACGAGCGGAGCACCGTGCTGGAGACCCTGACCTCCATCCGCCGCGCCGGCGCCGACATCGTCATCACCTACCACGCGAAGGACGCTGCCGAATGGCTTCGACCGACACCCTGAAGGACGACGGCACGCTCGAGGGCGCGGACAAGGTCCGCGCGCGCAAGGACGGCGCCGCCGTCGCGCTCTCCGACCGCGACAAGCAGCTGCTCGACCTCATGCAGGGCTCGTTCCCGATCCACCCGCGCCCGTACGCCGCGGTGGCCGAGGCGCTCGGCGCCTCCGAGGAGGAGGTGCTCGCGGACGTCAAGCGGCTCCTGAAGGACCGCATCATCCGCCAGGTCACGCCGATCTACGACACGCGCGCCTTCGGCTACGGCTCGATGCTCGTCGCGGCGAAGGTCGACCCGGAGCACCCGTGGCGCGCCGCGAAGGTCATCAACTCGCACCCCGGCGTCTCGCACAACTACCTCCGCAACCACGAGTTCAACATGTGGTTCACGCTCGCGGTCGAGGAGCAGTCGAAGCTCGGGCTGCAGGGCACGCTCGACCTCCTGCAGGAGCTCACGGGCGCGGAGTCGATCCGCCAGCTCCCGACGCTCAAGCTCTTCAAGATCCGCATGGACCTGAAGATGAGCGGCTCCACCGAGGATCTCGCGAAGATGGCGACGATCGAGGAGCCCGTCGAGCTCGACAAGCAGGAGTACGACGACTGGGACCGCGACGTCGTGCGTGCGACCCAGGGCGACCTGCCCGTCGAGTCGGCCCCGTACCGCGAGGCCGCCGCGACGCTCGGAGTCACCGAGGAGGCGCTCGTCGCGCACCTCGAGGGGATGAAGGAGCGCGGGCTGCTGCGCCGCGTCGCCGCGATCCTCTTCCACCGCCGCGCCGGGTTCTCCGCGAACGGCATGGGGGTCTGGAAGGTCCCGGAGGAGGAGATCGCTCGGATCGGCCCGCGCATGGCCGCCTACCGCGGCATCTCCCACTGCTACGAGCGCCCGACCTACAAGGACTGGCCCTACTCCGTCTTCACGATGGCCCACGGCCGCTCGAAGGAGGAGTGCGACTCCATCCTCGACGCGATCGCGCTCGACACGGGGATCACGGAGCGCGCGACGCTCTACTCCTCGACCGAGTTCAAGAAGATCCGCCTCCTGTACTTCACGGACGACTTCGTGAACTGGGAGCGGGAGCACGGCGCCGTCTAGGCGATGCTGCGCTCGAGCGTCATGCCATGTCCGTTCGCCACCGCACGAGGTGCGTGATGTCCGTCTCGCTGTCGGACGCGAAGTCCGCGGAGCTCTACGGGCGCGCGATCCAGCGCCTCCCGGGGGGCGTGAACTCGCCCGTGCGCGCGATGAAGGCGATCGGGCGCGACCCGATCTTCATCGACCGCGCCGAGGGCGCGGAGATCGTCGACGTCGACGGCAACCGCTACGTCGACTTCGTCTGCTCCTGGGGCCCGCTCATCCACGGGCACGCGCACCCCGAGATCCTCGAGGCCGTCCACACGGCCGCGGCGCGCGGGACGACCTTCGGAGCGCCGACCCTGGGCGAGGTCGAGATCGCCGAGGAGGTCTCCCGGCGGATCCCGTCCGTGCAGATGCTCCGCATGACCTCGAGCGGCACGGAGGCCGCGATGAGCGTCGTGCGCCTCGCGCGCGCCGCCACGGGCCGCGAGAAGCTCCTGAAGTTCTCCGGGGCCTACCACGGCCACCTCGACGGGCTGCTGGCCGAGGCGGGCTCGGGGCTCGCGACGGCGTCGATGCCCGCGTCTCCCGGGGTCCCCGCCAGCGCCACCGCCAACACGATCATCGTCCCGTGGAACGACGGGGAAGCGGTGGTCGCCGCGTGCGCCGCGCACGAGTTCGCCGCGATCCTCGCCGAGCCGTACCCCGCGAACATGGGGCTCGTCCCGCCGCACGAGGGGTTCCTCGAGCTCCTGCGCAACCAGGCGACCGCCAACGGCGCGCTGCTCGTCTTCGACGAGGTCATCACGGGCTTCCGGGTCGGCCCGGGCGGCGCCCAGGAGCGCGAGGGCGTCCAGCCCGACCTCACCGTCATGGGCAAGGTCATCGGCGGCGGGCTCCCGGCCGCGGCCTACGGCGGCTCCATCGAGCTCATGAACAACATCGCCCCGGCGGGCGACGTCTACCAGGCGGGCACCCTCAGCGGGAACCCGCTCGCCGTCGCCGCGGGCCTCACGACGCTGCGGATGCTCGACGAGCAGGCGTACCTCCGGCTCGGCGCCACCACGGAGGCCATGGCCTCCGGGCTGCGTGACGCCGCCGCGAGCGCGGGGGTCCCCGTGCAGGTCGTCTCGGTCCCCGGGCTCTTCACGGTCTTCTTCTCCGAGGAGCCCGTGCACGACTACGCGGGCGCGAAGGCCTGCGACACCGAGGCCTACGGCGCCTGGTGCCGTGCGCTCCTGGCCCGCGGCGTCTTCCCGCCCGCCGCGCAGTTCGAGGCGTGGTTCCCGTCGCTCGCGCACACCCAGGACCACCTGGACCGCACGCTCGACGCGGCGGCGGCGGCGTTCGGCGAGGTCCGTTGAGCCTCGAGCGCCTCGCGGACGAGCTGCGCGCCGAGGGCGGCCTGCTCGCCGGCGCGCTCCTCCCCGAACCGCAGGGCGAGGAGCTCCACGGCCCGCTCGCCGCCCGCGGCCCGCTCGCCCGGGGCCGCGAGGCCGAGGTCGCGCTCGTGGTCGAGGCGGTGCGCGAGGGGTACCTCCTGCACTACGGCGAGACCTCCCGGGTGCTCGACACCTCGGACCCGGACCTCGCGCTGCTCGGGGGCGACCGCCTCTACGCGCTCGGCCTCGCGAAGCTCGCGGACGCGGGCGACCTCGCCTCGGTCGCCGAGCTCGCCGACGTCATCGCGCTCTCCGCCGTGGCCCACGCCGCGGACGACCGCGCGCTCGCGGACGCGGTGTGGCTCGCGGGCGCCGGCGCCGTCGGC
>JAOPZO010000495.1 GCA_025964065.1 Solirubrobacterales bacterium
ACGGGCTTCGCGCTGCCCGTGGCGCCCCGCGCCGAGGCCGGAGCGGCCGCGTGAGCGAGGTGGCGGCGCCCGTGGGCAAGCGCGAGCGCACGAAGGCCGCCAACCGCGCGGCGATCCTGCGCGCGGGCACCGAGGTGTTCGCCGAGCTGGGCTACGGCGCCGCGAGCGTCCGCGACATCGTCCGCCGCACCGACCTCGCCGCGGGGACGTTCTACAACTACTTCCCGGACAAGGAGTCCGTCCTCCGGGAGATCATGGACGACGTCGCGGAGCAGATCCGCAGCCGCGCCCGGGCCGCCCGCCTGCACTCCACGACGCTCGAGGGCTTCATCGCCGACGGCTTCCGCGCGTACTACGAGCTGCTCGCCGCGGATCGCCACCTCTTCGAGCTCCTGCGCCGCAACCACGGCACGATCCGCGCGATGTTCGACGAGCCCGCGATCTTCGCGGGCTACGAGGAGCTCCAGGAGGACCTCCTGGCCGCCGTGGCCTCCGGCGCCCTGCCCGCGGTCGACGTCGACTACATGGCCGGCGCGATGGTCGGCGCGGGCTTCGAGATCGCCGTCCTCATGCTCGAGCGCGACCCGCCGGACGTCGAGGGGGCCGTCCACTTCGTGACATCGCTGTTCATCGGCGGCCTCGAGCGCCTCCGGGAGGTCCCCGTTCGAACGGGGACCTCCGACGCCCCGGGCCTCTAACCTCCGGCGCCATGCGCCGCTTCACGATCTGCCTCCTGATCCTCGCCGGCTTCGCGGTCGCCGCGCCCTCGGGCGCGGGCGCCGCGAGCTTCGGGATCTCCGACCAGCAGGCCTCGACCTTCTACAA
Organism: Solirubrobacterales bacterium; assembly: GCA_025964065.1. GTDB lineage: Bacteria > Actinomycetota > Thermoleophilia > Solirubrobacterales > Solirubrobacteraceae > Paraconexibacter. The sequence continues at coordinate 826 of JAOPZO010000495.1, forward strand.
CCCGCTCTACGCCCCGCTGAAGCTGAAGCTCGCGCGGTACGTCGCGCCCTACGACGTCGTCAGCGACCCGAACCAGCTTCAGCGCCTCCAGGCCTGGTACACCGGCGCGATCGTCGCCAAGCAGCGGATGCTCGTCTCCTTCGAGCACTCCCGCACGGCCGGCAAGGAGCAGACGCTTCCGACCAAGGGCCAGTTCACCACCGCCATGAAGGCCTTCAAGAGGGCGTTCCCGCGGGTGAAGGAGATCAACACCTGGAACGAGGTCAACCGCTGCCAGGTCGGCAAGCGCACCGAGGGCCAGCCCAAGGGCATCTGCAAGGGCGCCAAGGGCGCGAAGCTCCTCAACACGTACTACGGCGTGACTCGTTCCGTGTTCAAGGGCTCGAAGATCATCCCGCTCAACGTGCTCGACGAGAACAACCCGGGCCCGGCGCTCGCGTACGTCAAGGCGTTCAAGCGGGTCGCGAAGCCCGCCCCGAGGATCTGGGGCATCCACAACTACTCGGACACGAACCGCTTCTCGAAGACCCGCACGAACAGGATCATCAAGGCCATCGGCGGCAAGCCCGAGATCTGGCTCCTGGAGACGGGCGGCCAGGTGAAGCTCGGCGCGAAGGTCTTCGGCGAGGCCGTCGCGGCCAAGGCGCTGAAGTGCATGTTCAAGATCGCGAAGAACCCGCGGGTCAAGCGCGCGTACATCTACCAGTTCAACGGCGACAAGCCCGACGCGTCCTTCGACGCGGGCCTGATCGGCTTCGACGGCGTCACGAAGCGCCTGGGCTACGACGTCGTGCACAAGCGCACGGCCGCCGGGGCCAAGTGCTGAGCCGGCACCGCGCAGGACCTCCTCCCGGCGCCCGTCGCCGGGAGGAGCGCACGGCGCCGGTGGCGCGGCCGTAGACTCGTCGCGTGCCGCCCACCTTCTGCCGCCACAACCGGTTCGTCGAGAACTGCCCGATCTGCTCGAAGAAGGAGAAGGCGAAGCCCGGCACCGTCAGCGGCGCCGCCTCCTCCGGCTCCGTCGGGGCGCGCCGGACCTCCGCCGCCGAGGCCCGCTCCAGCGCCTCGGGCGCCGTGAAGCGCCGCACGCCCCGCCCCTCGAGCCAGCTCGTCGTCCGCCACGTGACGCGCGCCGCCGACGACGGCTACGAGAACGACCTGGTCCCCGGCCTGCGCTCCTCCGCCGACGCCGCCCGTCTCGCGGACGAGCTCGCCTTCGCCATCGCCCGCCTCGAGGAGCTGCGCACGGCGCCCCCCGGCCTGTACGCGGAGGTCGCCGCCCTGGCGGCCGCGGGGGAGACGGAGGAGGGCCTGTGGCTCGCCTTCCTCATCGCCTGCATCTCGCCGCTGGAGGGCACGGACGACCCGTTCCGCAGCATCGCCGCGGCACGCACGACCTGGGCGTCCGGCGAGCTCCCGGCCCTCGAGGCTGTCACGTCCGGGCCGCGTCCGGCGTGGACGGATCCCGCCGCGGGGGAGCGCATGCTCGCCGCGCACCGCGCGTGGGCCGCGAAGGGCGGCTCGCAGCACGCCATCCTCACCGGCGAGGCCTCCTGGGATGCCTCGCGCCGCTTCGACCGCGCCTACGAGCGCCTCGCGCTCCCGGGCTTCGGCCGGGTCCCGCGCTACGAGTTCGTGACGCTCGCGGGCGCCCTCGGGCTCGTCGAGGCGCAGCCGCAGTCGCTGCTGCTCGCCGACGCGACCGCGACCCCGACGATGTCCGCCAAGCGCATCTTCGGCATCGGCGACCCGCTGCTCATCGGTCGCCGTGCGGGCGAGCTCGCCGCGGAGGCCGGCATCGGCCTCGCGGCCTTCGACCTCGCGCTGCAGAACTGGGGCACCCCGGCGGGGCAGCGCGTCACGGCGGGCTCGGCCCTGCCCGCCGAGCCGGACCCCGAGGTCCGGGCGCCGATCGCCGCGGCGCTGCGCGTCGCCTAGCCCGGGTTCCGTCCGGGCGCCCTGTCAGGTTCCACTGCCCCGTGCAAGGCGACGGCATCGCACCCGGTGACATGGTCCGGGTCTCCTCGGGAGGCAGGCTCTTCCACGCCGTCGTGAAGGGCACCGTCCTCGGGGGACTCGAGGTCGAGCCCGTCGAGAAGGGCATCCGCCCGCGGCGCGTCAAGGCGCGCGAGGTCGTCGAGCACTGGGCCCGCACGGGCCGGCCGCGATCCGGCGGTGGCCCGGACCGCGAGCAGCGCTCGTTCGACGACCTGCTGGATCGCTAGGGGCGTCCGGGGCCGGCCCGGGCTCTGGAAAGGTCCCCTCAGCAGGGGGGACGATGCCGTCCGGGGCCCTCCCTACGGTTCCAATCGTCCCTGCCCCTCCTCCGGGAGATGCGATGCCTCTCTGCTTCATCGAACCCCAAGACGCAATCCGAGTCATCGCCGAGTCCGTGGGCCGCGAGGCACGCCGACAGCTCGTCGGCGAGCTCGTGCGCGCATGGGTCGACGAGATCCCGGAGCACGAGCTCCCGACCCACTACGCCAAGGCGATCGCGGACCTCGACGAGCACGACCTGTCGATGCTCGCCGCCTGGCACGCCTCGCTCGAGGTGGGCCAGCCCATCGCGAACCGCGACTTCCTCGTGAACGTCTTCGCGACGCTCGGGGAGAACAAGCGCGAGGCGCTGAAGATCGCCGCGGGGTTCCGGGGCGAGGAGGCCTTCGACGCCGGCGTCGCCGAGGAGCAGGCGCTCGAGACCGTGCTGCCGCGGCTCTCGCGCGAGCGCTCCCGCGAGCTCGCGCAGGAGTGCCTCGAGCTCTACCTGTGGGATCGGCTCGGCTGCGACAACTGACCGCCCCGCGGCCGGGCGCGGGCGCCTAGCGGCGGACGGCGTGCCGCCCGGACAGGCCCGGGTCGCTGAGCGAGCCGCCACGGCGGCGGCGCACGAGGTACACGAGGCCGGTGGTCACGGCGACGGAGAGCACGAAGCCCGCGGAGCTCCGGCCGCCGGTGATCGCGTAGACGACGAGCCCGGCGAGCAGGCTCCCGGCGATCCCGAGCAGCATGGTCTGCGGGATCGACATCGGGTCCTTCCCCGGAAGGGCGAGCCGCGCGAGCGCGCCCGTCACGAGGCCGGTCAGCGCGATGAGGATGAGGTAGGTCAGCACGCCGGAGGCCTACCCGGTCGACGGGGCGCCGACGCCCGGGGGCGCCCCGCGGTGCGCCAGCACGGCGTCGAGCTCGGCGATCGTCTGCGCGGTGTCCTCGAAGCGCACGGCGGTCCAGCCCGCCGCCCGGGCGGCGTCGCAGTTGGAGACGAAGTCGTCCAGGAACACGATCTCGCTGCCCGGCACCCCGAGCCGCTCGGCCGTGAGGGCGTAGATCGCCGGGTCGGGCTTGCGCAGCCCGACGACGGCCGAGTCGACGACGTCGTCGAAGAGCTCCTCCATCGGCAGCATCGCGCGCCACCGCGGCTCCCACTCGCGCACGTTGTTCGTGAGCAGGCCCATGCGGTAGCCCTGGCGGCGCACGCCCCGCAGGTGCTCGATCAGCTCGTCGTTGCGGCCGAGGGCCGCCCAGTAGCGCTCGGAGAAGTCGTGCATGGCGACCTCGCGACCCAGCGCCTCGGCGAGGCGGACGGCCAGCAGGTCGTAGAAGTCCGGCTCGCTCAGCCCGCCCGTCTCGAGCTCGTGGAGCGGGTGGACGCCGCGCGCGGCCTCGACCGCGGCCATGGCCTCGCCGAGCGCCGCGGGCGGCAGGTCGAGGTGCTCGTGGACGACCTCGAAGGCGGGGGCGAGCGGCGTGGACAGGACGCCGCCGAAGTCCGCGACGACCGTCGTGATGGGGGCGGCGCTCACGTGGCGTGCCGCAGCACGTCGTAGCGCCCGACGCCGGTGAGGCCCTCCATGCGCCAGACGAAGAAGGAGCAGTCGAGCCGCAGGCGCCCGAGGTCGAGCGACGTGCCGCACAGCACCTCGCCCGCCGCGCGGTGGCCCGGGTCCTCCTCGTCGAGGAAGAGCTCCACGCCGGCCTTCCGCTGGCGCCCCTCGGCGTCCGTCGTCGTCGAGAGCCGCACCTCCGGCACCGCGATGGCCGCGATCGTCCCGTCCTCGTCGAGCGGCAGGAACAGCGACGCGGCGAGCGCCTCGTCCGCGTGCGACTTCGCCCTCCTCGGGCGGATCGCGGTCACGGCGATCGCGAGGTCCTCGTCCATCCAGGCCGAGACGGTCCGGGCGAGCGTGATCCGCTCCCAGTCCGGGGCGCCCCAGGAGTGGCCGCGCTGGCCGAGGCAGCGGACGGCCCGCTCCTCGCCGCCGACGGTCGCGACGCCCGTGACGCGGCACAGCTGCTCGTAGCCCTGCATGCCGCCGGCCTCGGCGACGGGGTCGTCCTCCGCGAGCGCGCCCGCGGGCGAGAGGGCCTCGAAGCGGAGGGCGAAGCCCGTGCTGGCGTCGTCGCCGACGAACGCGACGTCCCAGGTGGACAGCGGCTTCTGGGTCGTGGTGCGGACTCCCGCGGCGTCGACGTCCTCCCAGCCGGCGCCGGCCGCGACGGGGAGCCCGCCCGCGGCGCGCACGGCGATGGGCTCGAAGCCGCTGAAGAGGACCGCGAGCCCGCTGGCCTGCGGCGCGCCGTCCTCGCCCGGGGAGAGGCCGACGCGGGCGACGCCGAAGAGCTGGGCGTCGAGGTCGCCGAAGGCGAACGTCACGGCGTCGCTGAAGCCGGCGCCGGTTGGGGGCTGGGGCGATTCCAGGGCGGCGGTGGGGCTCATGGCAGGCGGCGGGGGTCGACGTCGTGGGCGGTGCCGTCGACGACGTCGTCGACGGGCGGCCGGGCGAACGGGTCGCCGGGCGCCGCGCCGCCGCCGGGCCGG
>JAOPZO010000016.1 GCA_025964065.1 Solirubrobacterales bacterium
GAAGTGCTGGCGGCCGACGTGGTCGGGGTGGGTCTCCGCGACCTCCTCGATGTCGATCCCGCCCATGTCGGAGAAGAGGATCACGGGCTGCTTGCGGATGCCGTCCCAGACGACGCCGGCGTAGTACTCCTGCTCGACGTCGGCCTTCGTGTCGACGAGCACGCCGCGCGGCTCGTGGCCGTTGATCGTGAGCGCGAGGACCGGCCCGGCCTTCTCGGCGGCCTCCTCGGGCGTGTCGGCGAACTGCACGCCGCCCGCCTTCATGCGCCCGCCCGTGAGGACCTGCGACTTGATGACGACGGGGCCACCGATCTCCTCGGCGGCCTTGCGGGCCTCCTCGGGGGTCGTGGCGAACCCGAACTTCGTCACTGGGATGCCTGCGCGCTTGACGATCTCGCGCGCCTCGTACTCGAAGAATCGCATGGGCGCGGAACCCTACCCGTGGGACCGCTTGACGCGACGTGAGCCAACGCGGGGGGCGCGAACTCCCCCGCGCGGCTCGACGGACGACGCTACAGGCCGTAGATCTCCTTGAGCTCCGGGTCCTTCTCGGAGAGCATCGTCGCGAGCTGGACCATGACCTGGCACTGCTTCCAGGTTGCGTCGTCCTGCATCTTCCCGTCGATCATGTGGACGCCGCGGCCGTCCGGGATCGCCTCGATGACCTTCTTGGCGAACTTCACCTCGTCGGGGTCGGGCGAGAAGACCTTCTTCGCGATGTCGATCTGCACGGGGTGGAGCGACCAGGCGCCGACGCAGCCGAGCAGGAACGAGGCGCGGAACTGCGCCTCGCAGGCCGCGACGTCCTTGATGTCGCCGAACGGGCCGTAGAACGGGAGCAGGCCGTTCGTCGTGCAGGCGTCGACCATGCGGGCGATGGAGTAGTGCCACGGGTCCTGCTGCGCGGTGATGCGCGTCGCGTCCGAGATGCTCCCGTCCTCGTTCAGGACCGGGTCGCTCATGGAGACGTAGCCCGGGTGCCCGCCGCCGACGCGCGTCGTCTTCATCCGGCGGGAGGCCGCGAGGTCCGCCGGGCCGAAGCTCATGCCCTGCATGCGCGGGGAGGCAGCGGCGATCTCGTCGACGTGCGCGACGCCCTGCGCGGTCTCGAGGATCGCGTGGACGAGGATCGGCTTCTCGATGCCGGCCTTGGCCTCGAGCTGGGCGAGGAGCCGGTCGACGTAGTGGATGTCCCACGGGCCCTCGACCTTCGGGACCATGATCACGTCGAGGCTGTTGCCGATCTCCGTGACGACCTGCGTGAGGTCGTCGAGGACCCACGGCGAGTCGAGCGCGTTGACGCGCGTCCAGAGCTGCGTGCCGCCGAGGTCGAGCTCCTTGCCGGCCCTGATGAGGCCGGCGCGCGCCGCCTCCTTGCGGTCGACGGGGACGGCGTCCTCGAGGTTGCCGAGCACGATGTCGGCCTTCGCCGCGATGCCCGGGAGCTTCGCGACCATCTTCTCGTTCGAGCCGTCGAAGAAGTGGATCATCCGGCTCGGCGGGAACGGGATCTCGTGCACCGGGTCGGGCGCTCCGACGCAGAGCGGCTTGAAGAAGTCCTTGGGGCTGCGCATCCCGGGAACCCTACGCAGCCGTCGCGTCGCGACGACGACTCGGGCGGGGTCGGGGGGAGGCGTCGGGGCGAGGGCGACGCGGCGGGACGGGACGACGTGCAGGCCCCGACGAGGGCCGAGGAACTACGTTCCACCCTCCATGAGCTCAGAATTCACGACCGACCAACGCGAGCGCGAGGCCAGCGGGGGCCACGCGTACGGCCGCTACCTCGAGGAGTTCGAGGTCGGCGACGTCTACAAGCACTGGCCCGCGAAGACGGTGACGGAGAGCGACGACCACCTCTTCTGCCTCATCACGATGAACCACCACCCGCTGCACCTGAACGACGTGTACGCCAAGCAGTCGCAGCAGGGGCGCAACGTCGTCGTCGGCCCGCTCGTCTACTCGCTCGCGCTCGGCATGAGCGTGTCCGACGTGTCGGGCAAGGCGATCGCCAACCTGAGCACCGCCGAGCTCAGCCACCCCGCGCCCGTGTTCCACGGCGACACGCTCTTCGTGGAGACCGAGGTCCTCGAGAAGCGCGAGTCGAAGACGAAGCTCGACCGCGGCACCGTGAAGGTCCACACCCGCGTCTTCAACCAGGACGGCGTCCTCGTGGCGGAGTTCAAGCGCCTCGTGCTCGTCCCGCGGCGGGAGAACGGCACGCCGGAGTAGCGCTCCCGGCCGCTCCCGTCCGGGAGCGGCCGAGCGTCCCGTTCGCTTCTCGCGGGCGTGGGTACACCCGCCGGGGTGCACGACCACCAGCTCAACGGGTGCCCGGTCGGCCTGGCGGTCGTCGGGGCGTCCGCGGGCGGCGTCGAAGCGCTCAAGGCGTTCTCCGCCGCCCTCCCCGCCGATCTGGCCTGCCCCGTCGTGGTCGTCCTGCACGTCTCGGCGACGGCGACCAGCGTCCTCCCGCGCATCCTGGAGCGCGCCGGGCCCCTGCCGGTCCGGGCCGCCGCGGACGGGCTGGTCCTCGAGGCCGGCCACGTCTACGTCGCACCGCCGAACTGCCACGTCCTCGTGGTCCCGGGCGGCCTGCGCCTCTCGCAGGGGCCGCGGGAGAACGGCCACCGCCCCGCGCTCGACCCGACCATGCGGTCCGCCGCGCAGGCCTACGGCGGCCGGACGGTCGGGATCGTCCTGAGCGGCACCCGGGACGACGGCACCGCCGGCCTGGCCGCGATCAAGGCGCGCGGCGGCCGGGTGCTCGTGCAGGACCCGGAGGAGGCGCTCTACTCCGGCATGCCGGCGAGCGCCCTCGCCCACAACGAGGTCGACGGCGTCCTCCGGGTCGCCGACCTCGCGAAGTGGCTCGCCGACGCCGCGAACGGCCACAACCACCTCGAGGAAGTCCCCCCGTTGAGCGATGCACCTGACACGACCTCCTTCCAGGGCGACGGCCCGTCCGACGGCGGGACGCGCTTCACCTGCCCGGACTGCGGCGGGGTGCTCTTCGAGGTCGCGGAAGGGCCGTTCGTCCGCCTGCAGTGCTCCGTGGGCCACGCCTACTCGCCCGAGAGCCTCTCGGCCGAGCAGGGCCGCGAGCTCGAGCGTGCGCTGTGGACCGCGACGCGCGCGCTGGACGACCGCGCCGTGATGCTCGACCGCATGGCCACGCGGGCGCGCGCGAGCGAGCACCCGCGCTCGGCCGCGGGCTTCGCCCAGCGGGCGCAGGACGCGCGGGACCACGCGAGCGTCATCCGCGAGTCGATCGACCGCTTCGCCGACACGCTGCCGGACCCCGAGGAGCCCATGACGGGCACCGGAGCGCGGTAGGTTCGCGCGATGCCGCAGGTCCCCACCGCCCCCAGCCAGCTCGACAACCTCCTCGAGTACCTCAAGCTCGCCCGCGGCTTCGACTTCACGGGGTACAAGCGCACGACGCTCGAGCGCCGCATCACGAAGCGCATGGAGGAGGTCGGCGTGGCGGACTACGCGACGTACCGCGATCACCTCGAGCTCCACCAGGAGGAGTTCGCGAGCCTCTTCAACACGATCCTCATCAACGTCACGGCGTTCTTCCGCGACGCCCCCGTGTGGGACCACGTCGCGGCGGTGACGATCCCGGCGCTGCTCGACCGCGCCGGTCCCGAGGGGAGCATCCGCGTCTGGTGCGCCGGCTGCTCCTCCGGGGAGGAGACGTACACGGTGGCGGTGCTCCTCGCGGAGGCGATGGGGATCGAGGCCTTCCAGCAGCGCGTGAAGATCTACGCCACCGACGTGGACGACGAGGCGCTCGCCGAAGCGCGTGCCGCGACGTACACGGACAAGGCCGTCGAGCCGATCCCGCCCGCGCTGCTCGAGAAGTACTTCGACCGCCAGGACCGGCGCCACGCCTTCCGGAAGGACCTCCGCCGGGCGGTCATCTTCGGCCGCAACGACCTCGTGCAGGACGCGCCGATCTCCCGCATCGACCTCCTGACGTGCCGCAACACGCTCATGTACTTCAACGCGGAGACCCAGGCGCGGATCCTGAACCGCCTGCACTTCGCCCTGAACCACACGGGCGTCCTGCTCCTCGGCAAGTCGGAGATGCTCATCACGCACTCCGACCTCTTCGTTCCCGACGACCTCAAGCGCCGGCTCTTCACGAAGGTGCCGAAGGTGAGCCCCCGGGACCGCGGGAGCTACCCGACGCCCGCCCTCACCTCGGACACCCGCCTCGTGCGCGAGCTCGCGTTCGACTCCGCGCCCACCGCCCAGGTCGTCGTGGACGCCCAGGAGGTCGTGGTCGCCGCCAACCGCCAGGCGCGTTCGCAGTTCTCCCTCGGCGCCGCCGACATCGGCCGCCCGCTCCGCGACCTCGAGCTCTCCTACCGCCCGATCGACCTGCGCACGAACCTCGAGGTGGCGGTGCTCGAGCGCCGCACCGTGCCCCTCGGCGTCGTGGAGCACAAGCAGGTCGCGGGGGAGGCTCGCACGTTCGACGTGACGATCTCGCCGATCACCGCCGAGAACGACGTCATCGGCACGACCGTCGTCTTCACCGACGTCACCGTCCAGCAGCACCTCAGCGACGAGCTCGAGTCCTCGCGGGCCGAGCTCGAGAACGCCTACGAGGAGCTGCAGTCGACCGTCGAGGAGCTCGAGACGACGAACGAGGAGCTCCAGTCGACCAACGAGGAGCTCGAGACGATGAACGAGGAGCTCCAGTCGACCAACGAGGAGCTCGAGACCATGAACGACGAGCTCCGGATCCGGACCCGGGAGGTCAACGAGGTCAACGCGTTCCTCGAGACGATCCTCACGACGCTCCAGCTCGCGGTCGTCGTCGTCGACGGTCAGCTCATCGTGCAGATGTGGAACAGCGAGGCCGAGGAGCTCTTCGGCCTGCGCCTCGCGGACGTGCAGGACAAGGCCCTGCTCGGGCTCGACGTGGGGCTCCCGGTCCGTGAGCTCGCGGACCCGCTGCGCGACGTCCTGCGCGGCACGGTCCCCCGACAGGTGCTGGACCTCGAGGCCACGAACCGCCGCGGCAAGGCGTTCACCTCACAGGTGACCGTGCTGCCGCTGAACGCCGGGGAGCACTCGACCTACGGCGCGGTGCTGCTCATCGGGGCGGCGCCCGACGGACTCGCAACGCCGCTTCCTCCCGGCGCTGACGGGAGCGGATGAGCTCCTCGCGGGTCGCGGCGCAGCGCTCGAGCACCTCGCGCACCCGCCGTTCCTGCTCCACGTAGGACCCGCCGAGCTGCCGGAGTCGCCCCCGGAGGTCCTCCCCGGGGGCCACGGGCAGCGTGATGCGCGGGCTGCTGCCCGGGGAGACGTGCAGGTCGGGAAGCACGGAGGCGTCCGGCGGCTGCCACCCCGCACCCTCGTGCTCGGGCTCCAGGCGGTCGAGGCCCTCCCGGCGCAGGACCCAGGCGCCGTCGAGGCGCCGGACGACCGTCCCCTCCGTCGCGAGCTCCTTCAGCGCCAGCGAGACCGTCGGCCGGCGCGCGCCGACCATGCGCCCGAGCGTCTCGTGCGTGAGCGCGAGACGGACGACGATGCCGTCGCGTCCGACACGGCCCCAGCGCTCGGCGAGGTGCCAGAAGAGGGCGAGCAGGCGCTGGTCGACCCGGGGAAGCTGCGAGATCGCGCGCTGGACCGCGAGCGTCGAGGTCTGGCGGGTCGCCCGGGAGAGCAGGCGGGCGGTGACGGCGGGCCAGACCTCGAGGCCGGCGAGGAGCCGCGCGTCGACGACCGCGATGCGGGCGGGCGCGCTGACCGTCCAGCGGATCTCCGCCGGGACCAGCGCGGCCTCGTCCACGCCGAGCCCGGCGACGTCACCCGGGCCCAGGAGGTCGGAGGCGACGCTGCCCGCGAGCAGGACGTCGCGGACCACGGCGCCCTCGGCGACGAGGAAGCCGATGGCGCCGTCCGGGCCGACGAGGTCCATCGGATCCCACGGGCCGGGGGGCACCGCGACGGTCTGGACCGGGGTCCCGCGGCGGACCGCGGCGTGCTCCGCCGCGGGCAGCTGGTCGCCGAGCTCCGGGACCAGGTCGAGCAGCGACTCGCCGGGGCTTCGTGCAGACGCGGACGAGGGTGGTGCGTGCATCGGTGCCAAGCGTACCTCGCGGGTGCGCTCCTGAACCACGGATCCCTTGGCGGGGCGCACCTTTCCCGCCCTTCGGGCAGAATCCCCCGGATCCCCTCCCCGGACCCCTGCGAGGTTGACTGCCGCCGTGCCTGAAACGACTGTCCCGACGAAGAACGAGAAGCTCCTCGCATGGGTGGAGGAGATCGTCGCCCTCACCACCCCCGACTCCGTCGTCTGGTGCGACGGCTCGGCCGAGGAGTACGACCGCCTCTGCCAGGAGCTGGTCGACGCCGGGACCTTCAAGCGCCTCTCGGACGCCAAGCGCCCCAACTCCTACCTCGCCTGGACCGACCCGTCGGATGTCGCCCGCGTGGAGGACCGCACGTACATCTGCTCCGCGAAGGAGCAGGACGCGGGGCCGACGAACAACTGGCGCGACCCCGCCGAGATGCGCGGCGAGATGGACGGGATCTTCGCGGGGACCATGGCCGGCCGGACGATGTACGTCGTCCCGTTCTCCATGGGCCCGCTCGGCTCGGACAAGAGCCACGTCGGCGTGCAGCTCACGGACTCGGCCTACGTCGTGGTCTCCATGCGGATCATGACCCGCATGGGCAAGGGCGCGCTCGACGTCCTCGGGGAGGACGGCGCGTTCGTCCCCTGCGTCCACTCCATCGGCGCGCCGCTCGCGGAGGGCGACACGGACGTGCCGTGGCCCACGAACGCGGACGTCAAGTACATCGTCCACTACCCCGAGACCCGCGAGATCTGGTCCTACGGCTCGGGCTACGGTGGCAACGCGCTGCTGGGCAAGAAGTGCTTCGCGCTTCGGATCGCCTCGGTGATGGCGCGCGACGAGGGCTGGATGGCGGAGCACATGCTCATCCTCAAGCTCACCTCGCCCGAGGGCACCGTGAAGTTCATCACGGGCGCGTTCCCGAGCGCGACGGGCAAGACGAACCTGGCGATGCTCATCCCGACGCTCGAGGGCTGGACCGTCGAGACCGTCGGCGACGACATCGCCTGGATGAAGTTCGGCGAGGACGGCCGCCTCTACGCGATCAACCCGGAGAACGGGTTCTTCGGCGTCGCGCCCGGAACGGGGGAGGGGACCAACCCGAACGCGATCGCATCGGTCAAGGAGAACACGATCTTCTCCAACGTCGCGCTGACCGACGACGGCGACGTCTGGTGGGAGGGCCTGACCGAGGAGACGCCCGCGCACCTCGTCGACTGGCACGGCAACGACTGGACCCCGGACTCGGGCGTCCCGGCCGCGCATCCGAACTCGCGCTTCACGGTCCCGGCGTCGCAGACGCCGACGTTGGCCCCGGAGTGGCAGGACCCGGCGGGCGTGCCGATCGACGCCTTCCTCTTCGGCGGCCGCCGCGCGTCCGTGGTGCCGCTGGCCCGCGAGGCCTTCGACTGGGAGCACGGCGTGTTCCTGGGCTCGACGATGGCCTCCGAGCAGACCGCCGCGGCGTTCGGGACCGTCGGCCAGCTGCGCTTCGACCCGTTCGCGATGCTGCCGTTCTGCGGCTACAACATGGCCGACTACTTCCAGCACTGGCTCGACATCGGCAAGACCGAGGGCGCCCAGCTCCCGCGGATCTTCTTCGTCAACTGGTTCCGCAAGGACGAGGACGGCAAGTTCATCTGGCCCGGCTTCGGCGAGAACTCGCGTGTGCTCGAGTGGGTCTTCCGCCGCTGCGAGGGCGCCGCGGGCGCCGTCGAGACGCCCATCGGCCTGCTCCCCGAGGTGGGCGCGCTGAACCTGGACGGGCTCGACCTCTCCCCCGAGGCGCTCGAGCAGCTCCTGACGGTCGACGAGGAGGCCGTGAAGGGCGAGCTCCCCCAGATCGAGGAGCACTTCGCGAAGTTCGGCGACGACCTGCCCGTCGAGCTGCGCACGCAGCTCGACGCGCTCAAGCAGCGCCTCGGCGCCTAGCCGGGGCTCCCGGATCCCCGGGCTCGGCTAGCAGCCGAGCCCGGCGACGTTCGTGCAGGGGGCCGCGGGCTCGGCCGGCGGCGGCGTGGGCTGCCCGGTGGCCGGTGCCGGC
>JAOPZO010000026.1 GCA_025964065.1 Solirubrobacterales bacterium
CTGCTCTGCTCCCGCGTGCCCTCCGGGGTGGTGCGGGGCACTGACTTCGGCGTCGCGTACGTCGTCGAGGAGGCGGGAGGGCACCGCTCGCGCACGCTGGTCCGTGCGGAGCCCGACGGGTCGCTCACGGCGATCCCCGAGGCGCCCGAGCTCTTCGCCGCCGACGCGACCGTGCGGCTCCCGCCCGGCGCGTTCCTGCCCGCCCTCACCGGCGCGACGGAGCCGGGGGTCGAGGGCGACGCGGCCGCCGCGGCGACCCTCCGGGGCTGGCTGCTCGCCGCGCAGGGCTGAACGCACGACGGCGGGACGCCTGGGCGCCCCGCCGGAACCTGCGGGCGGGTGGTCGGCGCTCAGCCCTCGAAGGGGCGCAGCGAGAACGGCGCGTCGGTCGCCTGCGGCGTTCCCGTCGGGCTCGAGGCGACCGTGACGAGGCTCGCCGGCGGGACGTCGGCGGTGCCCGTCGCGGCGCACGTCGTGCCGAGCGCCTCGGTGAGGAGCACTGCGGCCGCTCCAGGGGCCCGAGCCGATGCGGAGGGCGAAGCCGCGGTCGCCGCCGACCCCGACGACGTCCGTGCGGCGGGCGGAGAAGCCGCTCGCCGTGGCGCCCCGGCCGGGAGGGACCGACCTCCTCGCCGGTGGGCGCCGCCGCATGGGGCGCGCACCCCTGTCCTGGGGGACCGTGGCACCTGGGGGATCCGCCTGGGGTGGGCGCTCCGGGGGCCGCGCGGATCCCCGCAACGTGCGGGGAGGAGCCCCGCGCGGACCCGAGATCCCGTCCGCCCCGCCACCTAGGATCCCCTGGGTCGTGACTGCTTCCTCCTGCGCCCACCTGCACGTCCACTCGGAGTACTCGCTCCTCGACGGTGCCGCCAAGATCGACGCGCTCGCCAAGCGGGCCGCGGCCTTCGGCCAGCCCGCCCTCGGGCTCACGGACCACGGCGTGATGAACGGCGCGATCGAGCACTTCCTCGCCTGCAAGAAGCACGGGATCAAGCCCATCGCGGGCTGCGAGGTCTACCTCGTCGACGACCACGCGGACCGCTCGCCGGGCAAGTACGAGCGCAACCACCTCACGCTGCTCGCGTCCTCCGACGCCGGCTTCGCCAACCTCGTGAAGCTCTCGAGCAAGGGCTTCCTCGAGGGGCTCCGCGGCGGCAAGCCGAGCCTCGACATGGCGCAGCTCTCCGCGCACTCCGAGGGGATCATCGCGCTGACGGGCTGCCTGGCCTCGCGCTTCTGCCAGCGGCTCATCGACGACGACACCGCCGGCGCGCGCGGGCACGTCGACGAGCTCATGGAGGTCTTCGGGGGCGACAACGTCTACTTCGAGGTCCAGAAGAACGGCATCGACGTCCAGGACAAGGCCAACGCGGGGATCGTGAAGATCGCCCGGGAGGTCGGGCGCCCGCTTGTCGGCACGGGCGACGTCCACTACCTCGGTCGCGAGGACTACCACCACCACGCCGCGCTGCTCTGCGTCCAGACCAAGAGCACGCTCGCCGCGCCCGCGATGTCGTTCGACACGAACGAGTTCTTCCTCAAGAGCAACGAGGAGATGGCGCAGGACTTCGCCGAGTGGCCCGAGGCGCTCGCCTCCACGGTCGAGATCGCGGAGCGCTGCGAGCTCGACATCGAGCTCGACAAGCAGCTCATCCCGCGCTTCCTGGGCGAGGAGCACGACGAGGGCGCCTACCTGCGCGAGCGCGTGCTCGAGGGGTTGCGCGGACGCTTCGGCGATCCCATCCCGGCCAACGCGATCGAGCGCATGGAGATGGAGCTCGGCGTGATCGGGAAGATGGGCTTCGACGCCTACTTCCTCATCGTCTGGGACTTCGTGAAGTGGGCGAAGGACAACGGCATCGCCGTCGGTCCCGGCCGTGGCTCCGCGGCCGGCTCCCTCGTCGCCTACGCGCTGCGCATCACGGACCTCGACCCGCTGCACCACGGGCTGCTCTTCGAGCGCTTCCTGAACCCCGAGCGGGTGTCCATGCCCGACATCGACATCGACTTCTCGGTCAAGGGCCGCGAGCGGGTCATGCAGTACGTCGTGGAGAAGTACGGCCGCGAGTCGGTCGCCCAGATCATCACCTTCGGCAAGATGCTGCCGCGGGCCGCGACGAAGGACGCCGCGCGCGTCCTGGGCCACGACTACGGGGTGGGGGACCGCCTCGCGAAGCTCATCCCGGATCCGGAGCAGGGCCGCTCGCCGAGCTTCGAGGACTGCCTGAAGGACGGCGCGGACCTCCGCAAGGAGTACGACGCCGACCCCATCGCCAAGCAGGTCATCGACGTGGCGCGCGGGCTCGAGGGGATCGTGCGCAACAACTCGATCCACGCGGCCGCCGTCGTCATCGCGGGCATGCCGCTCACGGACGTCGTGCCGCTGCAGCTCGCGGACGCCCGTTCGCTCGACGCGCAGGGCAACAAGGTCTACAAGATGGTCACGCAGTACTCGATGAAGCCCGTCGAGATGCTCGGCCTGCTGAAGATGGACTTCCTCGGGCTGCGCAACCTCGATGTCATCGAGGCGGCCCTGGACATCATCGAGCGCTCGAGCGGCGCGCGGCCGGACATGGACACGCTGCCCATGGACGACGCGCCGACCTACGAGATGCTCGCCAAGGGCGACTCGGTCGGCGTCTTCCAGTTCGAGTCCGAGGGCATGCAGGGCGCGCTGCGGCAGGTCAAGCCGACGGAGTTCGACGACCTCGTCGCGCTCGTGGCGCTGTACCGCCCGGGCGCCATGGACCAGATCCCGGCGTACGCCCGCGGGAAGAAGAACCCGGACAACGTCGAGATCCCCGACGAGCGGCTCGATCCGATCATCGGCAGCACGTACGGCGTGATCCTGTACCAGGAGCAGGCCATGCAGATCTCGAAGGCCATCGCGGGCTTCTCGGGCGCGATGGCGGACGACCTCCGCAAGGCCATCGGCAAGAAGAACCGCGAGGCGATGGCGAAGCTGGAGCCCGAGTTCCGGGCCGGCTGCGAGCGCTCGGGCACCCCGCGCGGGGTCGTCGACTGGCTCTGGGAGACGAACCAGAAGTCCGCCGACTACTCCTTCAACAAGTCGCACGCGGCGTGCTACGCGCTGATCTCCTACCGGACCGCCTGGCTCAAGGCGAACTACTGCGCGGAGTACATGGCCGCGCTGATCTCCTCGGTGATGGACACCAAGGACAAGGTCCCGTTCTTCGCCGCGAAGTGCGAGGAGATGGGGATCGGCGTCCTGCCGCCGGACGTGAACCTCTCCGACCACGAGTTCGTCGTGGTCGACGGCGACATCCGCTTCGGGCTCGACGCCGTCAAGGGCGTCGGGTACGCCGCGGTCGAGGCGATCAAGGCCGCCCGCGACGAGGCCGGCCCGTTCACCTCGCTGTGGGAGTTCTGCGCGCGCGTCGACCCGCGCGCGGTGAACAAGAAGGCGATCGAGGCGCTCGTGAAGTGCGGGGCGTTCTCCTCCACCGGGGACACCCGCAAGGGCATGCTCTCCGTGCTCGAGCAGGCCCAGGCCGCCGGGCAGAAGACCCAGCAGGACGCCGAGATCGGTCAGGGCTCGATCTTCGACATGCTCGACGCGGCGCCCGCGGGCGGCGGGGGTGGCTCGTCCGACGCGTTCGCGCCGGCCTACCCGCCGATCCCGACCGAGGAGTTCGAGCAGGGCGAGCTGCTCGCGATCGAGAAGGAGGCCATCGGCCTCTTCCTCTCCGCGCACCCGCTCAAGGAGGTCCGCGAGGCGCTCTACGCGAAGGTGGACTGCCGGCTCTCCCAGGTCGCCGACCGCAAGGACAACGACTGGGTGACGGTCGGCGGCATCGTCGTGCAGGCGAAGAAGATCCGCACGAAGTCGGGCGAGATGATGATGTTCGCCACGCTCGACGACCTCGAGGGCCAGGTGGAGCTCCTGCTCTTCCCGAAGACCCTCGCGGAGTTCGAGCCGCAGGTCGACGACGTGCTGCTCGTGCGCGGCAAGGTCAGCCTGAGCGACAAGGGCACCGCGGTCCTCGCCCAGCAGGTCGACCCGTTCACGCCGACGGAGGCCGAAGTCACCCGGGCCCGCGAGGCCGCGGCTGCCGCGCCGGCGCTCCCCGACGCGCTGCGCCTGCGCGCGGACGCCCGCCGGCTCCCGCCGTCGGTCATCGACGACCTGAAGCACCTGTTCCTCCAGCACCCGGGCGCCGCGGAGGTCGTGCTCAAGCTCGACACCTCCGACGGCCCGCGCTTCCTCCTGTTCGGGCCGGAGTACAAGGTCAAGCCGACGCCCGACCTGCGCATCGAGCTCGAGAGCATCCTGGGCCCGCCGCCCGCGCGCCCCACCGAGGGACCGGACGACGCGCTCGCCGAGGAGCCGCCGCTC
>JAOPZO010000053.1 GCA_025964065.1 Solirubrobacterales bacterium
CTCCGCCGAGGGCTGGTGCCTCACCGTCATGGAAGCCGCCGACCGCGGCACCCCGAGCGCCGCGCTCCGGGTCGGCGGGCTGCCCGAGTCGATCCTCGACGGCCAGACCGGGCTCCTCGCGGACACCCCGGAGGAGCTCGCGACGGAGGTCGCCGCGCTCACGGCGGACCCGGGGCGCCGCCGCGCGCTCGGCGAGGCCGCCCGCTCCCGCGCCCGCGGGTTCACCTGGGACCACACCGCCCGCGCGAACCTCGACGTCCTCGAGACCGCCGTGGCCACGGGCCGCCGGCCGCTGAAGGCCGCGCTGTCGGGCTCGGACACCGGCAAGGCGGCGGGCCTCGCGGGCGCGTCGCTCCTGAACAACGCGATCCAGCTCGTCTTCACCGTCGCGATCACCCGCCTCCTCGGCAAGGCGGACTACTCCGCGCTGGCCGCGCTCGTCTCCGCCTTCCTCGTGCTCCTCGTGGGCGGGCAGGCCGTGCAGGCCGCCGCGGCCCGCGAGGTCGCGCTGGGTCGCCTCGGCGACCACCACGCGCTGCTCGGCACCATGAGCCGCTGGACCCGGACGCTGCTCGTCGCGACCGGCGTCGCGGCCGTGGTCGGGGTGATCCTGCGGGAGCCCCTGGCCGCGCTGATGGGCGTGGAGGAGCACGCCTGGGCCGCCGCGGCGGTCCTCCCCACGGGCACCCTGTGGATGCTGCTCTCGCTCCAGCGCGGCGCGCTGCAGGGGCTCCAGGCCTTCGCGCCCGTCGGCCTGAGCATCGTCGGCGAGGCCGTGGGCCGGCTCGCGATCGGGCTCGTCCTGGCGCTCGCCGCGGGCGGCGTCACCGGCGTCTTCCTCGCGACCCCGCTCTGCTTCCTCGCGACCTCCGCCGGCCTCGGCGTCGTGCTGGCGCGCCGCCTCGGGGCCGCGCCCGTGCTGGCCACCCCGCCCGGGGCGCGCACGGCGCAGACGCTCCGCGGGCTCATGGCGAACGGCTGGGTCCCGATCATCTCGCTCGCGCTCCTCGCGCTCCTGCAGAACGTCGACGTCATCGTCGCCCGCCACGAGCTCGGCGAGGACCGGGCGGGCTCCTACGCCGTCGCCGCCGTCGCCGCGAAGGTCGTCGTGTGGGTCGCGATCGGCGTCGGCCTGCAGCTCCTCCCCCAGGCCACCGCGCGCGCCGCCGCGGGCGAGGACCCGCGGCCCGTGCTGCTCCGCGCGCTCGGGGTCCTCGCGGCCGTCGCGGCGCCCTCGCTCCTCCTCTTCGCCCTGTTCCCGACGTTCATCCTGCGCACCGCGTTCGGGCCGGACACCGTCGACGCGGCCCCGGCGCTGCTGCTGCTGGGCCTCGCGATGACCCTGCTCGCCGTCGCGTACCTCACGGTCCAGTACATGCTCGCCCTGGGCTCGGTGCGCTTCCTGTGGGTGCTCGGGGCCGTCGCCGCGATCGAGGTCCCGCTGCTGTTCTCGGGCGACTCGATCACCGGCTTCGCGACGCTCGTGCTCGGCGCGCAGGTCGTCGTCGCCGCCGCCGTGCTGGCCATCGGGCTCCGCGCCCGGCCGCGCGGCCACGTCAGGGCCATCGCATGAGCTTCCACGACGCCTGGGCCCGCGCCCGGCCCATCGAGGGCTGGCTGACCGAGGAGCAGGCCCGCCGCCTGTACCTCGCGGCCTGCACCGTCCCCGCCGACGGGCAGGTCGTCGAGATCGGCTCCTTCCGGGGCCGCTCCGCCTGCGTGCTCGCGACGGGCGCGCCGCGGGTGGTCTGCATCGACCCGCACATGGGCTCGGACCGTGGCCCGCAGGAGATCGCGGCGAACCCGGAGCTCGGCGCGAGCGACTTCGACACGTTCCACGCGAACCTCGCGCAGGCGGGGGTCGCCGACCGCGTCGAGCACGTCCGCGCGCTCAGCGGGGAGGCGCTCGACCGCGTGCCCGGGCCCGCCCACGTCCTCTTCGTCGACGGCGCGCACCGCTACGGGCCCGCGCTGGACGACCTCCGGCGCTGGGGCGCCAAGGTGCCCCCGGGCGGCCGGATGCTCGTCCACGACGCGTACTCCTCGATCGGCGTGACGCTCGCGCTCCTGCGCGCGGTGACGTTCTCGGGGCACTGGCGCTACGTGGGCCGCTCGCGGTCCCTCGCGGAGTGGGAGCGACGCAGCACGCCCGCGGCGCCGCGGGAGCGCCTGGCGGGCATCGGGACCCAGCTCGCCTCGCTCCCCTGGTTCGTCAGGAACGTCGCCGTGAAGGCGCTCATCCTGGCCGGGCGGCCCGGGCTGGCCCGGGCGCTGGGGCATCGCGACGGCCCCTGGCCGTACTGAGCGTCCGGACCAGCGCGAGGGCCAGGAGGACCACCGCCGCGACCGCGACCCAGTGTGCGGCGAGGTGGTCCGTCGCGTACGTCGTCGAGAAGCCGCCGCGGTCGTCGCCCGGGAAGAGGACGTAGAGCGCCGGCACGGCGAGGCCGAGGAGCGCGCCCGCGGCGAGCGTGAGCCGCTCCGCGCCGATCCCGCGCCAGAGCACGAAGGCGACGACGGGCCCGAGCAGCGCGCCGGCCCGCAGCGCGAACAGGAACCCGATGACGAGCGAGGCCACGACGCCGAGGGCCAGCGCGCGCCGCAGCGGCAGCGGCACGGGCGCGGGCGCCG
>JAOPZO010000071.1 GCA_025964065.1 Solirubrobacterales bacterium
GGTGCCGGCCGTTGTAGAGCGACCAGAGCTCGGGGCGCTGGTTCTTGGGGTCCCACTGGCCGAACTCGTCGCGGAAGGAGTAGACGCGCTCCTTGGCGCGGGCCTTCTCCTCGTCGCGGCGGGCACCGCCGAAGGCGGCGTCGAACTGGTGCTTCTCGATGCCCTCGAGCAGGGCGACGGTCTGCAGCGGGTTGCGGCTGGCGCGCGGCCCGGTCTGCTCGGTCACCTTGCCGTTGTCGATGGCCTCCTGGACGGAGGCGACGATCAGCTGGACGCCGGCCTCGGCCACCCGGCGGTCGCGGTACTCGATGACCTCGGGGAAGTTGTGTCCCGTGTCGACGTGCATGAGCGGGAACGGGAACTTCGCGGGGCGGAAGGCCTTCTCCGCGAGGCGCAGCAGGACGATGGAGTCCTTGCCGCCCGAGAAGAGCAGCACGGGGCGCTCGAGCTCGGCGGCGACCTCGCGCATCACGTGGATCGCCTCGGATTCGAGGGCCTGCAGGTGGGTGAGGGGGCGGAGCGTCGTGCTCATGTGGCGGGGGCCTCCCGGGGCGCGGGGGTGGGGCGGTAGCGGTGCAGGAGGAAGAAGAGGGCGCCCATCAGGACGGGCGGGCCGACGATGCCGGCGGCGGGCAGCTCGAGCCCGGCCTTCGTGGCGATGCCGAGCGCCGCGGCGAGCAGCACGCAGCCGAGGAGCGGGCGCAGGCCGGCGGCGGGGACGCGCGGGAGCAGCGCGGTGCCGAGCCACACGCCGGGGATCGAGCCGATGAGGATCGTCGCGGTGAGCAGGTAGTCGACGTTGCCGACGAGGCCGTGGGCGATCCCGGCGGTCCACAGGAGGATCGCCGCATGGAAGACGTCGGTGCCGACGACCCGGTGCGGGGTGAGCCGGTAGAGCAGGATGAGGATCGGGCCGATGAGCGCGCCCGAGCCCACCGAGGTCATGCCGACCATGGTGCCCAGGACGAGACCGATGCCGACCGCGCTGAGGCGGTGCCGGCGGTGCATGTCGACGCTCTCGGTCTCCCGCGGCGCGACGATGAACGAGCGGCCGAGGATCGCGAGGGCGGCGATGGACAGGGCGGAGGCGACGATGATGAGCAGCGCCTCCGCGTCGATCGCCGTGGAGAGCGCCACGCCGGCGAGCGAGCCGGGGACGGACCCGACCGCCATCCACTTCGAGATGCCGAGGTCCACGGTCCCGAGCCGCAGGTGGCGCCAGCCGCCCACGGTCTTCGTGATCGCGCCGTAGGCGAGGTCGGTGCCGATCGCCACGGCCGGCGAGACGCCGCCGACGAGGATCAGCAGCGGCGTCATCAGCGAGCCGCCGCCGATGCCCGTGAGGCCGACGAGGATGCCCACGCCGAGGCCGAAGACGATGTAGATCGGATCCATGGTGGGGCCGCCCGCGCGTCGCTAGACGTGCAGGCCGCACTCCGTCTTGTCCGTGCCCGCCCAGCGGCCCTCGCGGCCCGACCCGGGGTTCGTGCACGTCGCGCAGCCGATGGACTCGTAGCCCTGGTCGTGGAGCGGGTTGTACGGGAGCTTCCGCGCGTGGATCTGGGTCCACAGGTCCTTCTCGGTCCACTCCGCGAGCGGGTTGTACTTCCACATGGAGCGCTTCTCGTCCCACTCCACGTGCTCCGTGGCCGCGCGCGTCGGGCCCTGCTCGCGGCGGATGCCGGTGATCCAGCCCTCGCTGCCGGCCAGGGCGCGCTCGAGCGCCGCGACCTTCGGGGGCGGATCGCCGAGCGAGCAGCAGTGCTCGGCCGGCCCGGTGTACGTGCGCTGGTGGTCCGCCGCGTCCTCGACCTCGATCCGGACGCCGAAGCGCTCCTCGAAGGCCTTCCAGGTCGCGAGCGTCTCCGGGAAGAGGACGCCCGTGTCGATCGTGACGACGCGCGCGTGCGGGGCGAGCGGCAGCAGCGCGTCGAGGATCACGGTCTCCTCCTTCTGGAAGGAGCAGAGGAAGGTCAGCCGCCCGTGGGAGGCGGCCTTCTCCAGGGTCTCGGTCAGACCGCGCACTCGCCCTCACCACGCTGCACGACGAACGGGACCTTCTTCGTCCAGTCGATGAACTGGTCCATGGTCTGCAGCCCGAACTCGGCGGGCATCGCCAGGTCGCGGACCTCGTCCTCGAAGCGCTTGCCGGTGACACGGGTGGCGAAGGCGTTGAACGCCTCCTCCGGGCTCTCGCGCTCGGCCTCGTACATGCGGATCCAGCGCTCGACGGCGTCCGGGACGCGCTTCGCGGGGAGGCGCACCTTCAGGCGCGTGCCGTAGACGACCTCGCCGCCCTCGTAGTGCCCGCCGATGTGGGCGACGTACGCGGGCATCGTGTGCTCGCCGGCCTTGATCGAGGCGCCGTAGAAGCCGATGTTCGCGATGTGGTGCTGGGAGCAGCCGTTGGGGCAGCCCGACATCTTGATGTGCAGCCTGGCGCTGATCGGGTCGGTGATCCCCATCTCCTCGACCTTCGCCATGACCGCGCGGTTCAGGCCCATGGAGGACGTGATGCCGAGCTTGCAGGAGTCGGTGCCGGGGCACGAGACGACGTCGACGGCGCCGTTGACGCCGGGCTCGCCGATGCCGATCGCCTTGAGGCCCTTCCAGACCTCGTAGACGTGCTCGTCGCGGACCCAGCGCAGCACGAGGTTCTGGTGCACGGTGGTGCGGACCCAGCCGCCGGAGTACGTGCGGGCGAGGTTCGCGAGGTCGCGCAGCTGCGTCGGGTCGAGGTCGCCGCGGACGACGCGGGCCTCGACGGCGGAGAAGCCCGCCTGGCGCTGCGGCGTGACCGACCACCGCTTCCACGCCTCGAACTCGGACACGTCGCCGTTCGGGCTCGCGAACTCGGCGGGCACGGCGGGCGCGGCCGACTCCTCGTCGACGTCCATCCGCAGGCCGGCGACGTCGAAGTCGCGCTCGGCGACCCAGTCGCCCTTGCGCTCCTCGTCGACGAGCTTGCGGAACTCGTCCATGCCGATCTTGTCGACGAGCACCTTGATGCGTGCCCGGGCGCGGTTCACGCGGAGGAAGTCCGTGCGGTCGAAGATCCGGAAGACGGCCTCGGCCACCTCGAGGTACTCGCCGTCGTCGAGCCCGACGAAGTCGTAGAGCGTCGGGGCGATGCGGGGCATGATCGACGTGCCGCCGCCCACGCGGACCTCGACGCCCTTCACGCCGTCGCGCTCGCGGGCGATGAAGGCGATGTCGTGGATGCCGGTGAGGGAGCGGTCGACCCCGGGGGAGCCGTCGAACGCCGTCTTGATCTTGCGCGGCATGAGCTGCGTCGTCGGGTGGCGGACGAAGTAGCGCACGTACGCGCCGGCGTACGGCGTGAGGTCGAAGACCTCGCCGTCGATGACGCCCGCGTACGGGTCGCCCGTCACGTTGCGGACCGTGTTGCCGCAGCCCTCGCGGGAGGAGAGGCCGGAGTCCGAGAGCTCGCGGATGAGCGCGGCGGCGTCGCGGAGCGGCACGTGGTGCAGCTGGATGTTCTGACGCGTGGTGATGTGCGCCTTGTTCAGCGGCACGTACTTCTCGACGACGTTCGCGAAGGCGTCGATCTGGTCCGGGGTGATGCCGCCCATGGGCAGCTTCACGCGGATCATCTGGACGTCCGCCTGGCGCTGGCCGTACACGCCCTGCTTCAGGCGGAAGCCGATGAACTGGTTCTCCGGCGTCTGGCCGTCGAGGTACTTCTCCGCCTCGACGTCGAAGTCGTCGAACTCCTTGGCGATGATGGGGATGACGTGCCCCGGGATCTCGTGGACCTCCGGGCTTTCCAGCGAGCCGCGGCCGCTGATCTTCGTCGTCGAGGAAGGCTCCATGCGCGGAAGCCTAGCGGAGAAACCCGGTCGGCTTTCACCCCTTTCACTGCACCCATCCGGTGCAGAAGGCGTTCGGCCGCTGGCCCCGATGCCCGCCGGGTAGGGTTCGCCGCCGCATGCCGATCGTCACCGCGCAGTCCGCCACCCCGCACGAGGCCGCCGCGATCGCCGCCGCGCTCGAGCAGTTCCGGCGCGACACGGCCCCGCCCATGGTCGCCGAGGAGCCCAAGGGCAGCCCGTGGCAGCGCGCCGCGCTGCTCGAGGGCACGGGCCGCGAGCCCGACGCGCCGTCGCCCTGGGGCGACCCGATCCCCTGGGGCTAGCGCCGGGGCGCCAACAGGCGCGGCCGAACGGGGCACCGCCACCTTTCACGGCCTAGTGCACGTGATGGGTTCACGCACCGATGAAAGGCATGTCGACGCCCGCATCGCGGCGCTCGCCGCGGCGCAGCACGGCGTCGTCCACCGCGCGCAGCTGCTCCGCGCAGGGCTGACGAGCCGCCGAATCGCCCTGCGACTCGAGCATGGGCTGCTCGTCCCGCTGTTCCGTGGCGTCTACGCGTTCGGGCACGCGCAGCTCCGCGGCCGCGGCCACCTGCTGGCGGCGACCTGGTCGGGCGGGAGCGACGCGAAGCTCTGCGACCTCGCCGCCGCGCACCTGCACGACCTCCGGAGCAGTAGCGCCGCGCGGGTCGACGTCCTCCGGCCGCGCCGCGCCCCGTGGACGCCGCAGCCGGGCGTGCGGGCGCACATCTCGACCACGCTCCGCCCGCAGGACGTCGTCGTGGTCGACGGGATCCCGGTCACGTCGATCGCACGCACGGTCGTCGACCTCGCCGCCCGGCATCCCGCGCGCCTCGTCGAACGCGTCCTCGACGAGATGGTCGCCCTTCGCGTCTACGACCAGATGGCGCTCGACGAGCAGCTCCGCCGCCCCTACGTGCGCGGCACCCGGCAGCTCGGCGCGATCCTGCGTGCGCACGTCCCGGGGACGACGGCGACGAAGCTCGAGCTCGAGGAGCTCCTGCTCGGGGTCTGCGACGCCCACGGGCTCCCGCGCCCGAGGTGCAACGACTGGGTCGCGGGGCTCGAGGTCGATGCCCGCTGGCCGCGGACGCCGGTCGTCGCCGAGCTCGACTCGGTGCGCTTCCACTCCTCGCGAGCGGCGTTCGAGCGCGACCGGGAGAAGCAGAACCTCCTCGTCGCCGCCGGCTTCGTCGTGCTGCGGTTCACCTGGCGCCAGCTCACCGAGGACCCGGACGGCGCCGCCCGCGCGATCCGGAGCGCGCTTCGCTGACCTTCATCGGTTCGTGCACCTCAGGGGTGCACCAGCCGATGAGAAGTCGCTCACCGCCGCCGCAGCGTCACCCGCCGCTCGCCGAACGGCTTCGCCGACAGCCGCAGCGTCGTCCCGCGCGGGGCGACGACGCGCAGGCGGTGCGTCCCGGCGGCCAGGCGCTTGCGCGACACCCTCCGCACGACCTTGCCGCGCCGCACGCTCGAGAGCGAGACGGGCGCGGGGCGCGCGAGGCGGAACGTCACCGTGCGCGTCCGCCCGCGACGTGCGGTCCGCACCTTCGACAGCGCGCGCACGTCCGCGGTGCCCAGGAGCGTCGTGCGCAGCGCCCTGTCCGCCTCGATCTCCGAGCGGCAGAACGGCAGGTCGATCCACTGCTTCCTCGCGTACATGCGGGTCTGATCGGCGAAGTAGGGCGAGGTCGGGTCGCTCGACTGCGAGTACGTGAGGATGGTCCGCGCATCGGGGCACTTGCCGCCCGTCTCGACGACCTGCACGTAGCTCGAGCCGTGGACGACGTCGGGGAAGCCGCGCCTCGCGTCCCAGGGTGCGGTGATCACGTTGAAGGAGCCCGTGTCGCCCGGGCCGCCGTGGATCGGCACCCGTTCGTTCCCGCGGAGCTCGTACTGGAAGCCGCGGAGGCCGGCGTCCAACGGGATGCCGGCGCCCTTCAGGTCGTTGATCGCGTCGCCGAGCGCCATCTGCACCATCGGGCTGCCCGTGTTCAGCCCGCGCGGCGTGTTCACCGGATCGCTCAGCGAGAACGGCACGTCGTACGGCGAGACCGGGTTCGGCACGAGCGGCACTGGCGCGGCGAGCGCGCGCGTCGCAAAGCGCCGGAACAGCGGGGCGCCGCCCGCGTCGAGGTCGTTGCGCCCGCTCCAGCGCGCGAGCACGTCGCACGCCGCGGTCGCGTCGACGGGGCCGCTCGAGGACGGCACCGTCGGGGTCGCGCGGCAGAAGGCGACGAGCTCGTCCTTCCACAGCTCCGCGGCCTTCTGGCGGTTGTCGAACTCGAGGTCGGCGAGGTTCGCCACCGTGAACTTCGTGCCGGCCCGCCCGTCCTTCCCGGCGAGGCGGTCCTCCGCGAGCGTGATCCCCATGCGCGTACGCAGGGAGCGCTGCGCGCGCTCGTCGCCGATGACGCGCGAGAAGCCCTCGAGGGGCTGCCTCGGGTTCGTCAACCAGTACGAGTCGTTCATGTTCGCGACGTAGTCGCGGCGGGTCAGGGAGGGCTGCTCGTCCGGCCCGAGCGTGCCGGGCTCCACCGCGCCCCTGCCCGTCGTCCAGTCACAGGAGGACTGCGAGCCGTCGAGCACCTGCAGGCGCTGGAGGCCGTCGAGCGCCACGCCGAGCGCGCTCGAGCAGCGGGCGATCTTCTCGTTCGAGACGCCCGGCATCGAGCCGATGTCGGCGTAGTACGCGTCGCCGCGCGAGTCCGCCGCGATCGTGTTGACCCACGGGATGCCCTGGTAGCGCCGCTCGATCGCGTCGAGCTCGCGCACGCTCTGCGCCTGGTTCGTGGCGAAGAAGTGGTTGAGCAGCCGGAAGTTCGTGGCGTTCGCGTCGCCCATGACGTACGCGCGCTCGGGCGTCCACGGGAACACGGGGAGGCCGAGGATGCTCGTGAGCACGGGCCGGTCGCCCGCGGAGTACAGGGTGCGGGTGCGGGGCTCGAGTCCGCCGCCCGCGGTGCGGGCCATGACCGTGACCTTCGAGCGCCGCAGCTCCTTGGCCTGGCCGTCGACGAGGTAGCTCGCGGGCGCGCCCGGAACCATCTTCAACTCGAAGATCGTGAAGCGCCGCGCGGTCGAGACCGTGTGGCTCCAGGCGAGGTTGCGGGTGTAGCCGATGAGCACGCCCGGGACGCCGAGAAGCGAACCGCCCGAGACGTCGAGCTTGCCCGGCACCGTGATGTGCGCCTGGTAGAAGCGCTCGGAGCCCTCCCACGGGAAGTGCGGGTTGCCGAGCACCATGCCGCGCCCGCTCGC
>JAOPZO010000137.1 GCA_025964065.1 Solirubrobacterales bacterium
CTCGATCTGCACGGGCGCCTTCGCCCTCGCCGCGGCCGGGCTCCTCGACGGCCGGCGCGCCACCACGCACTGGCAGCACGCGGCGTCGCTCGCGCGCCGCTTCCCGGCGGTCGAGGTCGACCCCGACGTCCTCTGGGTCGACGAGGGCGCGGTCTGCACCTCCGCCGGGGTGGCCGCCGGCATCGACCTCTGCCTGCACCTCGTCCGCCGGGACCACGGCACGGCGGCGGCGAACCAGGTGGCGCGGCGGATGGTCGTGGCGCCCGTCCGGGAGGGGGGCCAGGCGCAGTTCGTGCCCCGCCCGCTCCCAGAGGCGGGCGACGGGAGCCTCGCGGCCACGCGTGCCTGGATGCTCGAGCGCCTCGCCGAGCCGCTCACGGTCGCCGCCTGCGCCAGGCACGCGGGCTGGTCGGAGCGCTCCTTCGCCCGGCGCTTCGCCGCCGAGACCGGGACGAGCCCGCTGCGGTGGCTCCACGCCCAGCGCGTGCTCGAGGCGCAGCACCTGCTCGAGGCGACCCGGCTCCCGGTCGACGAGGTCGCGCGGCGCTGCGGCTTCGGCACCGCCGGGACGCTTCGGAGCCACTTCCGGCGGGCCACGGCGACGACCCCGACCGCCCACCGGCGGGCGTGGTTGCGGCCGGAGGCAACGGGGGTACGGACCCAGGGAACCGCTGTCGACCCGAGGAGCACCGCATGGCCACCCGAAGCGCAAGCCAGGGCATCCTGTCCGACGAGAACGCCGCCGCCCGCGAGCAGATCGTCGAGCTGCTGAAGCAGGCGTACTTCGCCGAGCTCGAGACCGTCATGAACTACGTGACGAATTCGACGAACCCCGACGGCCTTCGCGCGCAGGAGATCAAGGAGTCGCTGCTCGAGGACGTGCAGGAGGAGCTCGGCCACGCGCAGCAGTTCGCCGCGCGCATCAAGGAGCTCTACGGCGTGGTCCCGTCGTCCGTCGACTTCGTGGCGCACCAGCAGGCTCTCGCGCCCCCGACGGACCAGACCGACCTCGCGCACGTCATCCGCGGCGTCATCGAGGCCGAGACCTCCGCGATCGAGCTCTACAACCAGATCATCGACGTCACCGACGGCGTCGACCCCGTGACGAACGACATGGTCATCGCGATCCTCCGCGATGAGGAGGGCCACCGCCGCCTCTTCGAGGGCTTCCTCCGCGAGGTCGACCCGAGCGCGGGCCGCCCCTCCTAGTCGTCCCCGGCGCCGCCGGCAGGCGCGCCGAGCGGCGTCTCCCCCAGGCGGTCGAGCAGCTCCCGGACCGAGCCGAAGACCGCCTGGGCCCCGGCCTCCAGGAGCTCCGCCTCCGAGTAGCCCCCGGTGAGGACCGCGAGGGTCGGGATGCCGGCGCTCGTCGCCGCCCTCACGTCCCAGGTGGAGTCGCCGATGAGGATCGCGTCCTCCTCGCCCTCGGCCTTCTCCATCGCGACCTGCACGAGGTCGGGCGCAGGCTTCGCGTTCTCGACGTCCCCGGCGCTCGTGAACGAGTCGACGAGCTCGGCCGCCCCGAGCAGCGTGACGTAGTGCTCGACCTCCTCCGGCTTCGCGCTCGAAGCCGCCACGACCGAGTGGCCGAGCCGCTTGAGCTCGAGGACGAGGTCACGGGAGCCCTCGAGCGGCTGGACCTCGTCGATCATCCCGAAGTAGTGCTCGCCCTCGCTCTTGCGGATCGCCTCGCCCGAGCGCTCCTCGGCCGCGTCGTCGATGAGGTGGCTCACGAGGAGGTCGCCACCGAGGCCGATCGCGCGGTGGATGCGCCAGATCGGGACGACGTAGCCGTGGTCGCGCGCGGCGCGGAACCAGGAGATCGCGTGCTGGTAGTTCGAGTCGACGAGCGTCCCGTCGATGTCGAGGATCGCCCTCATCGGGCGTGCCCCCCGACGAGGCGGCGCATCCCGGCCACGCCGAACCAGAGGAGCGCGAACATCGCGCCCGCGGCGACGGCGACGATCGTGGTCGTCATCTCCTCGTAGAGGACGTCGGTCACGAGCAGGACCGCGCAGGTCATGGCGGTCGCGAGGAGCGCGAGGCCGATGAGCAGCGAGACGTTCCCGGTCTTGACGAGCGCCGGCTTGTCCCCCGCGCGGAACATGATCCGGTGGTAGGCGACGGGGGCCACGAGGAACGCGGTCGCGCCCGCCGCGCACAGGAGCGTGACGAGGAAGACCGTCTGCTGGAACGGCGTCGTCTCCGTGAAGCGCTGCTGGAACGGGACCGCCAGCAGGAACGCGAAGAGCACCTGCACGCCGGGCATGGCCACGCGCACCTCGTTCAGGAGCTCGAGGAGCTCCCGGTCGAGCCGTTCGTCCTCCCCCTCGTCCTCGCGGCGGTGCTCGGGCATGGCACGCGGTTACCCAGGACCGCCGCAGGGCACCAGCTCTTCTCCATGGCCACCGCCGTCGCAGACGCCCCTCAGGCGCGCACCTCGCCCCTGAAGCTCGCCTGGCGGGCCGTCGGGACCTACCGCGCCCATCAGATGACCGATCACGCGGCGGCTCTCACGTACTTCGCGATGCTGTCGCTGTTCCCGGCGCTCCTCGTCGGCGTGTCGCTCCTCGGGCTCCTCGGGGAGGCCTCGCTCGCCACGGACGCGGCGAACTACGTCGCGGAGAACGGCGCGGACCCCGCGACGGCCCAGGTCATCAAGAGCTCGCTCGAGACGCTCTTCACGAGCTCGAGCTCCGGGGTCGGCGTCGCGCTCGCAATCTCCCTCCTCCTCGGCCTGAACGGCGCGTCGGGCGCGTTCGGCGCCGCGGGCCGCGCGCTGAACGTCGTGCACGCCGTCGACGAGGACCGGAGCTTCATCCGGCACAAGCTCTCCGACATCGGGGCGACCCTCGTCGTCATCGTCCTGTTCGCGATCGTGCTCGTCGCCCTCTTCCTCGGCGGCGGCATCGCGGAGGACCTCTTCGGCGTCATCGGCCTCGGGGACACCGCCGCGGCGGTCTGGTCCCTCGCGCGCTGGCCCGTCGCGCTCCTCGCCGCCCTCGTGGCGTTCGCGATCGTCTACGCCTTCGCCCCGGACGTCGCACCCCGGCGGCTGCGCTGGATCTCCCCGGGCGCCGTGGTCGCGGTGCTGATCTGGATCCTCGCGTCGATCGGCTTCGCGTTCTACGTCCGCGGCTTCTCGAGCTACGGCGCCGCCTACGGGGCGTTCGGCGCCGCGATCATCCTGCTGCTCTGGCTCTACCTCACCTCGAACGCCTTCCTCTTCGGCGCTGAGCTGGACGTCGCCATCGAGCGGGAGGGGACCGCG
>JAOPZO010000138.1 GCA_025964065.1 Solirubrobacterales bacterium
TACCACATCGCCAAGGAGGACCAGGGGCACATGGAGACGAAGATCCTCCGCCTCCAGGCCCGCCTCCGTGCCGCGGTCGTGGTCGAGGCCTCCCACAGCGGGGACAAGGTCGGCTTCGGCTCGACGGTCGAGCTCACCGACGAGGACGGCGGCCCGGGCATGACCTGGACCATCGTCGGCCCGACCGAGGCCGACATCAAGCAGAAGAAGCTCTCCGCGGAGTCCCCGATCGCCCGGGCGGTCATGGACAAGGCGGTCGGCGACGTCGCCGAGGTGCAGACGCCCAAGGGCGTCCGGCGCCTCCGCATCGCCTCGATCAGCTGAGCGCGGGGCGGCGCGTTCGGATCCGTCCGCCAGGCGGGCCGGGATCCGAACGCCGCCGCCGCGGTCAGCCGACCTTCGACCGACGTGGTCCGGGGTCCTGGACGGAGAAGCCGCCGGGCCAGCCGTGCCCTGGAAGTCCCCGGCCACGATGCCCGGCAGGCGAAGGGCTGTTCAAGCGAACAGGTCCTCGTCGGGCGGGCGCAGCAGCGCTCCGGCACCCGGTCCGTCGGCCTCCTGCACGTGGCGCCCGAGCCCGCGCACGACGGCCGCAGGGACGCCGCCGTCCTTCGTCCGCACGAGGTCGGCGGCCGCCGCCGCCTCGTCCGCGATCGCGACCCAGGAGGCCCGCATGGGCCGCCCGACGGCGTCGGGCAACCCCCGCCAGTCCTCGAGCGGCGCGAGCCCGGCGATGCCGATCGCCACGTCGACCTGCCCATGGCGCCAGGCGCGCCCGAAGGAGTCCGTGACGACGACGGCGGGCCGCCCGGGCAGCGCCGCGCGCAGGCGCCGGGCGCTCGCGTCCGGGTCGAGCGGGAGGAGCACGACCTCGTCGGCGCCGCCCGCGTTCGACGCGTCGACGCCCGCGTTCGCGCACACGAAGCCGTGGCGCGTGCGGCTGATGAGCACGCCGCGCTCCGCCCGCAGCACCTCGGCGCTCTCCCGCAGCACGACCTCGACCTGCCGCGGGTCCTTCTCCCACGGCTCCGCGAGCTCGCGGGCCCGTGCCGACGGCTCGACGGACGCGAGCGCGACGACGCGCCCCTCCGCCTTCGAGACGACCTTGTGCGCCACGACCAGCACGTCGCCGGCGCCGAGCGGGCACCGTGCGGCGATGAGGGCCGCGAGGTCGTCGCCCTCACGGACCTCGGGCAGGCCCGTGACGGCCTCGACCGTGATCCGCACGGGGCTACAGCCGGCCGAGGCGCGACAGCATGCCGCGCGTGTGCGCGGCGTTGCCGTGCCAGGTGCCGAGCGCCTCGCGCAGCGCGTCGAGGTCGTCCGCCGTGTCGACGTCGAGCACGAGCGACGGCACCTCGTCGACCGCGACGCGCGCCCCCGCGTCGTTGGCGGCGCGGACGTGGCGCTCGTGCGAGCCCGGGCCGAACGAGGGGATGATCGCATCGGGCGGGGTGAGCACGAGCGCGTTCGTCCCGTCGCCGTGCCGGTCCGGCACGACGACGACTGCGGGCTCCTGGTCGGTCGCGGCACGCTGCAGCAGCGCGTCGAGCTCCTTCGGGTTGAGCGCCGGGCAGTCGCCCGGGACGAGCACGACGCGGCGCGCGCCACGCGCGATCGCCTCGCGCACGCCGAGCACGGCGGCGTCGGAGTGCGAGCGCTCCTCCGGGTCCCCGACCGTGTCGGCGTCGTAGCCGTGCGCGAGGGCCTCGACCCCGAGGTCGCGCGTGACGACGAGCACCTGGTCGACCTCGGTCGAGCGCCGCAGCGCGACGAGGACGTCGGTGACCATCGCCTCGACGATCGCGCGGCGGGTGCCCGCGGAGAAGTCCTCGGCCAGCCGCTGCTTCGCGGAGGCGAAGCGCTTCACCGGCAGCACGGCGATGGTGCGCAGCGCGGCGCTCATGCGAGCGCCCGCGCGAAGTCGAGGGTCTCGCGCGCGACGCGGGCACGGGCCGCGGCGTCGCCCATCGCCGTGTCGGTTCGCAGCGCGGGGAGCGTGGCGCCCTCGAGCACCTCGTCGGCGACGATCCCGGTCAGCAGGTCGCCGTAGTACGCCGCGACGCCGTGGGCGTCGACGGGCTGGCCGGCCCACTCGAGGAAGGCTGCGGTCGGCCCCTTGAGGACCCCACCGCCGACCACGGGGGAGACGGCGACGACGGGCGCCCCGCTCGCACGGAGCGCGTCGGTCATGCCGGGGAGGTCGAGGATGGGGCGCACGGAGATCACGGGGTTCGAGGGCCCGATGATGACGACCTCGGCGCCGGCGACGGCGGCCAGCACCTCGGGGGAGGGCGGCGCGGTGTCGATCCCGTCGAACGCGACGCCCTCCACGGGTCCGTCCCCGCGGTTCTTGATCATGAACTCCTGGAACGGCCACCAGCGGCCGTCCTTCCTCACCCGGGTCCGGACGATCTCGTCGCTCATCGGCAGCACGCGGGCCGGGACGCCGAAGGCGGTCGTGAGCGCCTCGAGCGTCTCGGTGAGGCGGTCGCCGTCGCCGAGCCTGCGGGCGCGCTCGAGGCCGATCGCCAGGTCGCGGTCGCCCAGGTTGAACCAGACGTCCACGCCGAGCTCGCGCAGCCCGTCCATCACGTGGAAGGTGTCACCGTCGAGGCCCCAGCCGCGCTCGTCGATCCGGTCGGCGAGCCAGAACGTGCAGAGGTCGGGGTCGGGGGAGACGTGGGCGCCGTAGGCCTCGAGGTCGTCCGCCGTGTTCGCGACGACGACGAGCTCCGCCCCGACGACGTCGAGCATGCCGCGCGCGAGCTTGGCGCCGCCGGTGCCCCCGGCGAGGACGACGACGCTCATGCGAGCCCGGGGAGCCCGGTGATGCGCACGCCGACCTGGGCCTTGCAGCGCGCCTTGATGCTCGTCAGGAGCGGCTTGAGCTGCTCGACGAGCCGGGCCATCTCGAGCGGGCCGCAGTCGACGCCGCGGAGGCCCGGGATCCGCTCGACCAGCGCGATGACCCGCTGCTTGTCGGTCTCGTCGTCGCCGCACACGAGGACGTCCTCGTCGAAGGCGTGCGCGAGGTCGCCGAGGAGCGCGGCGCTCACGGTGTGGAAGGCGGACACGACCCGCACGCCGTCCGGGACCATCTCGGCGGCCTGCTGGGCGGCGGAGCCCTGCCACACCGCGAGGGTGCGGGTCGCGCGGCCCGAGACGGCGGCGGCGAGCGGCACGGTCGCGTCGACGAGCAGCTGCCCGGGGCGCAGATGGGCGCGCAGGTTGTTCAGGACCTCGGACTGCGAGCGGAACGGGACGGCGAGGACGACGAGCTCGGCGGCGCGCGCCGCCGCGCCGTCCTCGACGCCCGTGACGTCGGCGCCGGGGACCGCG
>JAOPZO010000143.1 GCA_025964065.1 Solirubrobacterales bacterium
CCGCCAGCGCGACGGAGCGCACCGCGCCCCAGGCGCCGCGCGAGCCCGCCCGGGCGACGGCCGCGACGTGGGCGAGCCCGTCGCTCGAGAGCCCGCAGAGCGGCGAGGCGAGGACGCCGTAGAGCGCCCGCTCGTCGCGGGGGTTCACGAGCGCGCCGAGGTAGCTCGTGAGGTCCTGCACGGGCTGGCGCAGCCAGTAGCCGCGTCCGCCGCCCGCGAGCGTCGCGAAGCCCTCGCGCTCCAGGGCGCGCTCGAAGACGTGGAGGTCGGTGGCGGCGCGGACGAGCACGACGACGTCCTCCGGAGCGCACTCCCCCGCGTCGAGCAGGCCGCGCACGCGCCGCGCGACCGCCCGCGCCTCGGCGAGCTTCGAGGCCTTCACGCCGGCGGGCATGCCCTGGGCGAGCTCGTCGGCCAGGCGCGGGTCGAGACCGGGGTCGTCCCAGGCGTCCGCGGTGACGAGGAGCTCCGTGCGGGGGTCGCTCGCCGGCGGGTCGGTGCGCCCGGCGACGAGCGGGACGTACTCGTCGTGGACGTCCGCGCCCCAGGCGCCGTTGATCGTGGCGAGGAGCTCCGGGCGGGAGCGCCAGTTCGTCGCGAGCACCGCGGCCTGCCCCTGCGCCGCGTGGCGGGCGCGCTGCTCCCGGAAGAGGGCGACGTCCGCGTGGCGGAAGCCGTAGATCGACTGGAGCTCGTCCCCGACGAGGAAGACGTTGCCGCGGTCCAGGTGCGAGACGAGCTCGAGCTGGAGGCGGTTCGTGTCCTGGAACTCGTCGACCATGATGCGCTCGAAGCGCTCCGCGTAGGAGGCCGCGACCGCGGGCGCGTCCCGGAGCAGGTCGCGGGCGGCGAGCTCGAGGTCGTCGTAGTCGAGGCCCGAGGCGCGCGCCTTCCCCTCGGCGTAGGCGGCGGCGAAGCTCGCCAGGAGCTCGTCGAGGAGCGCGTGGTCGCGGCAGGCCTCGCGGTCCACGAGCGCCTCGGTCACGCCGGCGATCGCGGCGGTCCAGGCGTCGCAGGCGGGCGTCTTCAGCTCGGCGACCCGCTGGGCGACCTTGAGCGCGCCGAGAGCGGCGGGGGTCGGCTCCGCGTCGTCGTCGAGCAGGAGGAAGCAGCTCGAGAGGACCTCGCGCGCCGCGTCGATGCTCTTCACCCCCGTGCGCGCCCCGCGGAGCTCCTCGGCGAAGGCGGTCGTGGTCTTCCGGAGCCGGTCGAGGGCGGCCGGGACGGTGCTGCGCGGGACGCACGGCGGGAGCCGCGGCACGGTCTGCCCCTGGGAGCGGAGCGCGTCGTGGACGTCCTCGATCGCGTCGCGGAGGCGGTCGGGGCCCCAGGCGGCGGCGAGGTCGAGCGCGTCGGTGCGCGGCGCGCCGTCCACGTCGGCGAGGAGGCCGGCGAGCGCGCGGTCGAACGCGGCGGCACGGAGCGCGCGGGTGGTGGAGGTCGGCAGCACGGTGAAGCCCGGGTCGAGCCCGGCGGCGACGGCGTGGGCGCGCAGGACGCCGGAGCAGAAGCCGTGGATCGTGGAGATCTGGGCGCGCTCGACGTCGCGGGCCGCGGCGCGCTCGCCCAGGGCGGCGAGGCGGGCGCGGACGCGGCTGCGGAGCTCTCCCGCCGCCTTGTCGGTGAACGTGATCGCGAGAAGCTGCGCCGGGAGGACGCCGTCCTCGAGCACCGCGGCGACGAGCCGCTCGACGAGGACGCTCGTCTTGCCCGAGCCCGCGTTCGCGGAGAGCAGGAGCGGGCCCTCGCGGCGGTCGATCGCCGCCTGCTGCTCGGGGGTGAACGCGTGGGTCACAGGCCCTCCGCCCGGCAGACGGACGGGTGGGTGCAGCCGCCGCCGCGCCAGCCGCAGGTCGCCGGGCGCGGCTCGAGACGGCCCTCGCGGATCTCGTGGACGGCCTGGGCGGCGGCGGCGAGCGCGCCGTCGAGGACGGCGGCGAACGCAGCATCGTCGACCCGGTCGCGCCTCGTGAGCTCCTGGCCGGGGTCGGCGTCCTCGCGGACGAGGCCACGGGGCTTGGGGTCCTGGCTGCCGCCGAGCGGCTGGTAGAGGCCCGCGACGGCCTCGAGGCCGAGCAGGTGCGGCAGCGCGAGCATGTAGAGGGCGAGCTGGAGCTTGCCGTCGGCGACCCACTTCGCCTGGGGCGCCGCGGTGCTGCCCTTGTAGTCGTAGAGGAGCGCGGTGCCGTCGCCGCCGACGTCCACGCGGTCGATGCGGCCGCGGAGCCGCACGCCGCCGAGCTCCACGCCCGGGTGGGGCTGGCCCTCGCCGAACGAGAGCTCGAAGTGGGCGGGCGCCGCCGCCGAGCCGGCGTGGGCGGCCCACTCGAGGTAGCGGACGAGGTCGGCCTCCAGGCGGCGCAGGGCCGCCCGCAGGCGCTCCGGGTTCGCGGAGATGCGGTACCGGGCGGCGTGGCGGGCGAGCGCCTCGTGGGCGAGGGCGCGGAGCCGGGGCGCGTCGGCGGGCAGGAGCGGGCGCGGCTCCGCCTCCCCCACGTGCTGGACGAGCGCGTCCTCGAGGACCTTGTGGGCGAGCGCGCCGCGGACCATGGGCTCCGGGTCCGGGACGAGCTCGTCCGCGCGGAGCTGGCGCTCGACGAACCACTTCACCGGGCAGGCGACCCAGGCCTCGATCGCGCTCGCGGACCATTCCTCGCGGTCGCGGAGCTCCGCGAGGACGAGCGGGTCGGTGAGCGGGGCGATGTGCTCGTCGCGGGCGGACTCCGCGGCGCTCGCGGCGGCGCGGGCGGCCTCGCGCGCCGTGGGCGCGAGCGCCGGGTCGG
>JAOPZO010000162.1 GCA_025964065.1 Solirubrobacterales bacterium
GCTCGGCGACCTGCGCGAGCGCCCACTCGGCGTCCCGGGTGCCCGCCCAGCCGCGCGCGGCGTTCAGCAGCCGGAGAACCGCGAGGCGCCCGTGGCCGACGCGGGCGATGCGCCGCGCGATCGGGACCATCCGCAGCACGGAGAGCTGCGTCGGGCTCACGGCGACCTCGGCGCCGCGGCTCGCGCCGCCGTGCAGGACGAGCACGACGCCCTCCGGCTCGCGGGGCAGGCGGACGTCGATCAACCGCGGCTGGAGGGTCACGCAGGCCCCCTACCCCGGAACGGCCGGGACGGCGCTACCGTCGACGGGCGTGGAGCTGCTGATCCCGGACCGGGCGCGTGCAGGGGAGCCGCGCGACGCCGCCGGCCCCGTGCCGCCCGTGCTGTACGACCACCGCGAGGACGCCTCGGGCCTGCCGGCGCTCCTGGCCGCGCACGGCGTTCCGCTGCAGGCCGCGCAGCTGCCCGTGGGCGACTACGTCGTCTCGGAGCGCATCTGCGTCGAGCGCAAGGCGCGCGGCGACCTGCCCGCCTCGATCCGCGATGGGCGCCTCTTCGAGCAGGCCGAGCGCCTGCTGCAGGCATGGCCCTCGCCCGTCCTCGTCATCGAGGACCTCCACGTCGAGCCCATGCCCGAATCCTGGCGCGGTGCGGTCTCCAAGCTGCTCGAGCAGGGGGTCACGGTCCTGCAGACCCGGAACGCCGAGGACACCGCCGCGTGGATCGCCCGGCTCGCCAAGCGCGCCCGCCGCGACCCGAGCCGGGTCGGGCTCCTCCCGACGGGCCGCCGGCGCTCCCCGCCCGGGGCGGACGCGCAGGCCGAGCTCATGCTCACGAGCGTCCACGGCATCAGCCCGGCGACGGCGCGGCGGCTGCTCGCGCACTTCGGTTCGGTCGCGCGCGTCGCGACGGCGGGCGCCCGCGAGCTCCAGGAGGTCGCGGGCGTCGGGAAGGGCCGGGCCCGGGCCCTCCGCGACGTGCTGGGCGAGCCCTAGCCGACGGTTTGCCCGTCGGCGGCGCGCCGCAGCGCCGCGGCATCGAGCTTCTTCATGGTGAACATCACCTCCATCGCGCGCCTGGCCCGCTCGGGGTCGTCGTCGGAGAGGAGGTCGTCCATCCCCTTCGGCACGATCTGCCAGGAGAGGCCGAACTTGTCCTTGCACCAGCCGCACGGGCCCTCCTGGCCCTCAACGGTGAGCGTCTCCCAGTAGGCGTCGACCTCATCCTGGGTCTCGCACTCGACCATGAACGACACGGCCTCGGTGAACGGGAACTCCGGGCCGCCGTTGATGGCGAGGTAGCGCTGACCCAGGAGCGTGAACTCGACGGTCAGGACCATGCCGGCCGCCCGCGGGCCGGCCTCGTTGTAGTGCGTGACGTTGAGGATCCGGGAGTCCTCGAACAGCCCGCAGTAGTACGCCGCGGCCTCCTCGGCCTCGGTGTCGAACCACAGGTTGGGGACGATCGTGGGGCGCATCGCTGCTCTTCTCCTCGGGTTGGGCGGGCGCCGCGAGTGGCGCCGACGTGCCTTGGACCGGAGGCCGGGGCAGGACTCATCGGCGCCCGGGACGACGTTCCGTGGGTGGCGCGCGCGATGATGTGGGGTAGGACAGCGAGTCGCACCCTCGCCGGCCACCCCGGCGACGCGGTGCACGACGCGTCGGACCCATGCCCACGGACCTCGAGACCACCACGGTGACCTCGGCGCTCGCGCCCTCGCGCGACGCGTACGGGGACGTGCGCGCGAGCGCCTCCCGCCGGCCGTCCGCGTCGCTGCGCGGCCGCATGCTCCTGGCGGGCCCGCTCGTCGCGCTCGTGTCGATGGTGGCGGCGCTCCTCACCGTGAACGCGGCGGGGCTGCCGCTGCGGGATCCGGACGGCGTCGCGGGCCGCCGGCTCCTGCTCGTCTTCGCCCTCGTCGGCGTGCTCGTGCTCATCGACGTCACCGTCCGCGCGGGCCGCCTCACGGGGACCTGGCGCCCGTCGCCCGCGGTCCTGCGCGAGGTCCGCCGGGAGCGCTGGACGCGCCGGCGCGGGATCGCGGTCGCCGCCGCGCTCATGTCCTTCTACGTGAGCTACCTCGCGTACCGCAACCTCAAGAGCGTCGTGCCCGTGCTGCGGCCCGGGGACCTCTTCGACCGGCAGCTCGGCGACGTCGACCGCGCGCTGTTCCTCGGCAACGACCCCGCGACGCTCATGCACGACCTGTTCGGGACGGGAATCGCGACCCACGCGATGTCCGCGTCCTACATGCTCTTCTTCGTGTTCATCCCGGGCACCCTCGCGCTCGCGCTCGTGTTCTCGCCGAACCTCCAGGCGGGACTCTTCTACGCGACCGCCCAGTCGCTGAACTGGCTTCTGGGCGCCGCGAGCTACTTCCTCCTGCCGGCCCTCGGCCCGATCTACGCGCAGCCCTCGCTCTTCTCCGACCTCCCGTCGACGGGCGTCGGGAACCTGCAGGAGCTGCTCCTCGACCAGCGCGTCGAGTTCCTGCGGGACCCCGTGGCCGGGACGGCGCAGAGCATCGCGGCGTTCTCGTCGCTGCACGTCTCCATCTTCTTCACCGGGGTGCTCGCCGCGCACCTGCTCGGGCTCTCCCGCACCGTCCGGGTCGCGGCCTGGGGGATGCTCGTGCTGACCGTCGCGGCGACGATCTTCCTGGGCTGGCACTACGTCGTCGACGACATCGGCGGCGTCGTCCTCGCGGCGCTCGCGGTGCTCATGGCCCGGGCCCTGACCGGGCTCGACCTGGGCGCCGAGCGCCGCGCGAACGCCACGAACGCCACGAACGCCACGAACGGCAGGGTCACGACATGAGGCTGCGCTCGACGCTCCCCGCCTGGCGCCAGATGATCGCCGGGCCGCTCGTCGCGGCGCTGACGGTGGTCGCCGCCGTCCTCGTGACCCGCGAGGTCGACCTGCCGCTG
>JAOPZO010000172.1 GCA_025964065.1 Solirubrobacterales bacterium
GCCAGGTCGCGGGCGAGGAGCAGCACGATGCCCGCGCCACCGAGGAGGAGGACCGCGGTCGCCTGCCCGCCCAGCCCGAGCCACACGAGCAGCACGCTGCCCAGGACGGCCACCCCGAGGCTGACGCCGAACGCCGCCGCCGCCTGCGGCCCGAGGGGCCCCGAAGCCCCCGTGAGCGTCAGCACCGCCCACCCGGGCGCGACGAGCACGGCGGCGAGGACGACGAGGCCGCGGGCGGGCGAGCCGGCGGCCAGGAGCGTCGAGGCGCTCGCGGCCACGACGAGGGCCAGGACGGCCGCATCGATGCGCCAACGCGTGTCGGCGAGGACCCGTGCCGGCGCGTCGACGGCCAGGCGGAGGCTGTCTTCGGAGGTGCTCAGGCGCCCGACGGTACGCCCGCATCAGCCCTGCATTCGGCAAGGAACCTCACCGGGGCGGGTGCTCCAGGACCCCCGTCCGAGCGCCTCGCGGCGCGGCCGCGAGAAGGCGGATGTCGGGGTCCTGACACCCGCTTCCGTCTTCACGCGACCCGGCGCCTTCCCCCGGTTCAGACCGCGAGGGGGCCGATCCGGTGTCCCTCGCTCCACATCGGCCCTCTCGCGGCACCGGCGCGCCAGGGCGCCGCGCGGCGCGCCAGGGCGCCCCGCCCTACAGCTTCCCGACGAGCTCGTCGCCGAGCGCGGCGACCTGCTCGCGGGCCAGGGTCGGCGCGGGAACGAACGGGAGCGTCACCACGGGCGCGAGCGCCTCGCGGCGCAGCCGCCCGAGCTGCGCCTGCTGCGCCTTGGTCCGCGCGGTCTCCGAACGCGCCGCGCGCCGCGCCTGGGCGGGCACGGCGTCGCCGCCGGCCTCGAGGGCCTCGAGGTCTGCGGCCGCCCAGCGGCGCGGCAGCAGCGCGTTGACGACGATCGCGTCGACGGGCCGCCGCAGCTCGCGCTGCACCCGGTCCTCGAGCTCGAGCGTCTCCGTGACGGGCAGCTCCCCCGGGAGCGCGACCGCCACGAACGCGGAGCGGCTCGGGTCCTCGATCGTGTCGCGCACGCGGCCGGCCTGCGAGGCGATGGGGCCGACCCTGGCGACGTCGGCGAACGTCCGCGCCGTGCGCAGGAGGCCGACGCCATGGCCCGAGGCGGGCAGGTCGACGACCACCACGTCGTAGGGCTGCGCCCTCTTCTCCCAGCGCTTGGCCTGCGCGAGCTCCCACACCTTCGTGACCGTGACGAGCTCCCGCGCGCCCGGCGCGGCCGCCGTGAAGTACTGGAAGAGGTTGGAGCGCGTGAGCAGCTCGACGAGGGACTTCGAGGGGAGCTGGGTCGCGAGCCACTCCCGGAGCGCCCGGTTCGGGTCGATCGACGTGGCCCACAGCCGCTCGCCGAGGTGGACCTCCCGGGCGTCCGGCGCGTGGTCCTGGGGGGCGCCCGCGCCGTGCCCGAACAGCGCCGGGAGACGCCGCTGCGCCCCGACCTCGCACACGATCGTGCGCCGGCCGGCCGCCGCGAGGGCCATGCCCAGCCCGGCCGCTACGGTCGTCTTGCCGACGCCGCCCTTGCCTGTCACGAAGATGAGCTCGCGGTGCAGGAGCGGGTTGGCGGTGGGGCTCACTCCTGGCACGATTTGGGAAGAAGCTACCGACACCGATGGGGGAGAGCGCGATCAGCAGTCAGGAGGTCAGGAGGTCCTACGAGGTCTGCCGCCGCATGCAGCGGCGTCACGACCCGACCTTCTACGTCGCGACGCGCCGCCTGCCGGCCGACGCCCGGCCCGCCGTCCACGCGCTCTACGGGTTCGTCCGCGGCGCCGACGAGATCGTCGACGGGGACGCGGGCCCGGAGGACCCCGCGGGCAAGCGCGCCGCGCTCGACGCCTGGCAGGCCGAGCTGCAGCACGGGCTCGCCGCCGGCCGCACCGCCCACCCGGTCCTCGCCGCGCTCGTCGACACGGGCGCCCGCCGCGACCTCCCGCTGGACCAGCTCGCCGTCTACATGGACTCCATGCGGGTCGACTGCGGCCCGGTCCGCATCGGCGACGAGGCCGAGCTCGACCGCTACATGAACGGCTCGGCGGCGACCGTCGGGCGCATCATGGCGCCCATCCTCGGTGCCCCGGCCGAGGCGGAGCGCTTCGCCGCCCTCGGCGTCGCCTTCCAGCTCACGAACTTCATCCGCGACGTCCGCGAGGACCTCGCGATGGACCGCCAGTACCTCCCGGGCTGGCACGAGGACTCCCGAGCCGCGGTCGCGCGCCAGGTCGGCCGCGCCCGCGAGCTGTTCGCGACCACCGCCGGGCTGCACGACGAGATGCCCGGGGCCGTGCGTGGCGGCATGCGGCTGGCCCGCGCGGTCTACGAGCGCGTCCTCGATCGCGTGGAGCAGCTCGAGTTCGACGTCCTGCGGCCGCGCGCCGCGCTCCCGGCCTGGCAGGTCGTCGCCGCCGCGGGCGGCAGCCTGATCCCGGTCCGGGCCCGATGAGCCCCGTCCGCGCGACGAAGCGGGGCGAGGACCGCACGCCGATCGACGGCGACGTCGACGTGCTCGTCTGCGGCGCCTCGTTCGCCGGCCTCGCGGTGGCCCGGGAGCTCGCACGGCTCCCGCTCGCGGCCCGCCCGCGCGTCCTCGTCCTCGACCGCTACGAGATCGGCGAGCGCGCCACGAGCGCCTGCGCCGCCCCGACGCCGTGGCTCGAGGCGATGGGGGTCACGGGAGCGATCCGCTCCGAGCTGCCCTGCATGTCGTTCACCACGCCGAGGGGCGGCGCGAAGTACCGGCTGCCCTGGAGCTGGTCGAGCTTCGACTACCGCGAGCTCTGCCTCGCGCTCTGGGCCCAGTGCGGCGATGCCCGCTTCGAGACCGCGAAGGTCGAGGGTCGCGGCGCGCGGG
Source organism: Solirubrobacterales bacterium (assembly GCA_025964065.1). Lineage (GTDB taxonomy): Bacteria > Actinomycetota > Thermoleophilia > Solirubrobacterales > Solirubrobacteraceae > Paraconexibacter. The sequence continues at coordinate 2,877 of JAOPZO010000172.1, forward strand.
CCGACGGCGAGCTCATCGGCGTCCGCACGGATCGCGGGGACGTCCGCGCCCCGCTCGTGGTCGACGCCCTGGGCTGGCGCCGGGTCCTCTCCGACCCGCACTACCAGCCGCCGGACGCCCCGCTCTCCCGCGGCCTCGAGGTCCACCCGCACGTGCCGGAGAGCCCGCACCTCGACGCGCTCGACTGCTGGGTCGACCGCTCCCTCGTCCGCCGGGGGTACGCCTGGCGGGTGCCCGCGGCCGGGGAGCAGCGCATCGGCGTCGGCTCCTACGACCCGCACCAGC
>JAOPZO010000173.1 GCA_025964065.1 Solirubrobacterales bacterium
GCGGCCCCCGCGGTCGTCGAGCGCCCCGCGGGCCGCGCGAGCGACCCGCGCGAGGACACGGTCTCGCGCCGGGTGCCGCTTCCGCCGAAGGGGAAGGCGAAGAAGGACCGCACGCGCTCCGCGAGCATCCTGCGCACCCTCGGCTTCTTCGCCGTCTTCGGCCTGCCGCTGCTGCTCGCCGCGTTCATCGCGAGCCAGAGCGTCTACTTCGTCGGGACCAACGACGACGGCTTCGTGACGCTGTACCGCGGCCTGCCGTACGACGGGCCGGTCGGCATCGAGCTCTACACGCCGAACTTCGTCTCCGGGGTCGCGACCCGCCAGCTCTCCACCCCGGTCCGCGAGACCGTCGCCGACCACGAGCTGCGCTCGCGTGAGGACGGGGAGGACCTCGTCCGCCAGATCGAGCTCGGCCGCCTGCAGGGCCAGGGAGCCGTGCCGTGAGCGCGCGCACCCGCGAGCTCTTCGCGCTCATCCCCGCGAGCCTCCTCGTGACGGCGGGCTTCCTCGCGATCTTCCTCTCGCAGGAGTCGCTCAAGGGCGTCGGCGGCCAGGACGAGCTCACGGACGCCTCGCTGACCTACGGCGGGATCTTCCTCGGCCTCTGCTTCGCCGCGCACCTGGTCATCCGGGTGCGGCTGAGGCACGCGGACCCGTACCTCTTCCCGCTCGTCGCGGTCCTCGCGTGCTTCGGCCTCGTGATGATCTACCGGATCGACCAGGACCTCGCGCGGCAGCAGGCGCAGTGGTTCGTCATCGGGCTCGGTCTCTTCGCGGCGACGATCATCGGCCTGCCGGACTACCGCGTCCTCGAGCGCTACCGGTACCTCATCGCGCTCGGCGGGATCGTGCTGCTCGTGCTGCCGCGGGCGTTCCCGCCGACGAACGGCGCGTACCTCTCGATCAAGCTCGGCTCGCTGTCGGTGCAGCCCGCGGAGTTCGCGAAGATCGCGATCGTCATCTTCCTCGCGAGCTACCTGCGCGACACGCGGCAGGTGCTCGTGCTCGGCGCCCGGCGGTTCCTCTTCGTCACGCTGCCGCCGCTGAAGCACTTCGGCCCCGTGCTGGCGATCTGGGGCGCCGCGATGGTCCTGCTGTTCTTCATCCAGGACATCGGCTCGTCCGTGATGTTCTACGGCGGCTTCCTGGCGATCCTCTACGTCGCGACGAACCGGCTCTCGTTCCCCGCGATCGGCCTCGGGCTCTTCGCGCTCGGCTCCTACCTGCTCTACCAGGTGCGGCCGACCATCGAGAACCGCGTGGCGGCGTGGCGCGACCCGTTCGACCAGACGCTCTACGAGCAGGAGGTCGGCGGCTCCTACCAGCTCGCCCAGTCCCTGCTGGCGCAGGCGGACGGCGGGCTCGTCGGCCGGGGCTTCGGCGGCGCGGTGCTCGACCTGCCGGGCGGGAGCAACCTGCTGCCGGCGCCGCACACGGACTTCATCTACGCCGTGATCGTCAACGAGCTCGGGCTCGCCGGCGGCCTCGCGCTGCTCCTCGTCTTCCTGCTCATCGTGCAGCGCGGCTTCAAGGTCGCGATGCTCGCCCGGGACTCGTTCTCGAAGCTCCTCGCTGCCGGGCTCACGAGCGTCCTGGCGCTGCAGGTCTTCGTGATCGTCGGCGGCGTGACGAAGCTCATCCCGCTGACGGGCGTGACGCTCCCGTTCGTCTCCTACGGCGGCTCGTCGATCATGGCGAACTTCATCCTGCTCGCCCTGCTCCTCCTCGTCTCCGACCGCGCGCGGAGGGAGGCGTGAACCAGCCCATCGTCCGGCTCTTCATGGTCGTCGTGGTGCTCTTCGCGGGGCTCGCGGGGGCCACGTCGTGGTGGACGGTCGTGAAGGCCGACGAGCTGCGCGAGGAGAAGCCGGGGCAGAACCCGCGCGCGCTCCTGCGCGGCCTGAAGGTGCGCCGCGGGGTCATCCGCGCCGAGGACGGCACGCTGCTGGCGCGCTCCGTGCGCGACGAGGAGGGCAACTTCTCGCGCCGCTACCCCGAGGGCGGCCTCTTCGCGCACGCCGTCGGCTACTCGTTCGTCGGGCGCGGCCAGACCGGCCTCGAGGCCCAGTACAACGAGGCGCTCGCCGGCGAGGACAAGGACGGCATCACCACGCTGTTCGACGAGCTCTCGGGCAAGCGGCCCGACGGCGAGGACATGACGACGACGCTCGACGCCCAGGCGCAGCGCGTCGCCATCCAGGCGCTGGCCGGGCGCAAGGGGTCCGTCGTGGCGCTCGACCCGAGGACGGGCGCCGTGAAGGTCATGGTCTCCACGCCGGGCTACGACCCGAACGAGGTCCGCACCCAGGCGCGCTTCAACGCGTTCAACCGCGACCCGGCCTCCCCGCTGCTGAACCTGGCCACCCAGGCCGGCGACCCGCCGGGCTCCACCTTCAAGGTCGTGACCGCCGTGGCCGCGATCGACTCCGGGAAGTACGAGCCGGGCTCGCGCGTGAACGGGCGCAACGGCAAGCCGATCTCGGGCGTGCCGCTGAACAACTTCGGCCAGGCCGACTACGGCGACATCACGCTCACCGAGGCGCTCACGAGGTCCGTCAACACGGTGTGGGCGCAGGTCGGCGAGGACCTCGGCAAGGACACGATGGCGGAGTACATGGAGCGCTTCGGGTTCGGCAAGGACCCGCAGCTCGACTACCCCGACGGGCAGATGCTCCCGAGCGGCCCGTACCGCGACGGCAAGCGCATCTCGCCCCGCTCGCGGTTCGTCGACGTGGGGCGCATGGCGATCGGGCAGAGCCTCCTGCGGGTCTCCCCGATGCAGATGGCGCTCGTGGCGAGCGCGGTGGCGAACGGGGGCGAGCTCATGAAGCCGCACCTGCTCGACAGGATCGTCGACGGGGACGGGCGGACCACCGAGGAAGTCGAGCCCGAGGTGCAGGAGCGCGTGATGAAGGCGGAGACGGCGGCGAAGGTGACGGAGATGATGGCGAGCGTCGTCCGGGAGGGCTCCGGCACCGCCGCGGCGCTCGCGGGCATCGAGGTGGCGGGCAAGACCGGCACCGCGGAGAAGAACATCGAGCAGCGGATCAACCAGCCGTGGTTCATCGGCTTCGCGCCGCGCTCGGCCCCGAAGTACGTCGTGGCCGCGACGATCGAGCAGTCCGTCGGCGGGACGGGCGGCGACGTGGCGGCACCCATCGCGAAGCAGGTCCTCCAGGAGCTCCTCGGATGAGCACCCGCATCGAGGGCGGCACGATCGTCGACGGTCGCTACGCCGTGAAGCACCGCATCGGCGCGGGCGGCATGGCCGAGGTCTACTGCGCGGAGGACCTCCAGCTCGGCCGGAAGGTCGCGCTCAAGGTCCTGTACCCGCGCTTCGCCGAGGACGAGGAGTTCCTCGAGCGCTTCCGCCGCGAGGCCTCGAGCGCCGCCGGCCTCCAGCACCAGAACGTCGTCTCGGTCTACGACCGCGGTGAGTTCGGCGACACGGCCTACATCGCGATGGAGTTCGTCGACGGCCGCACGCTGAAGACGATCGTCACCCAGGAGGGCCCGCTGCCCCCCGGGCGCGCGATCGAGCTCACGACGCAGATCCTGCGCGCGGCCCGCTTCGCGCACAAGCGCGGGGTCATCCACCGCGACTTCAAGCCCCACAACGTGATCGTGGACGCGGACGACCGCGCGAAGGTCACCGACTTCGGCATCGCCCGGGCCGGCGCGTCGGACATGACCCAGACCGGGTCGATCATGGGCACCGCGCAGTACCTCTCGCCCGAGCAGGCCCAGGGCCTGCCGGTGAGCGCGCAGAGCGACCTCTACTCCATCGGCATCCTGCTCTTCGAGCTCCTCACGGGCCGCGTGCCCTTCGAGGGCGACTCCGCCGTCGCGATCGCGCTGAAGCAGGTCTCGGAGACCCCGCCGCGCCCGTCCGTCCTGAACCCCGCGGTGCCGCTCGAGCTCGAGCGCGTCGTGCTGCGGGCGCTCGAGAAGGAGCCCGCGCGGCGCTACGCCGACGCGGACGAGTTCGCCGCCGCGCTCCAGGCCGCGGGCCGCGCGGCGGGCGCGA
>JAOPZO010000194.1 GCA_025964065.1 Solirubrobacterales bacterium
AACGCCGCGCTCGTGCAGGCGCTCGCCGACGCGGGCCGCCCCGTCCTGGTCACGGGCGCCCCGGCCGAGCGCGAGCTCACCGCCAGGGTCGCCGGCCCGCCGCGCCCGGGCGTCACCGACCTGGGCGGGGGCACGAGCCTCGGCGGTCTCGCCGAGGTGCTCCGGGCCGCCCGCGCGGTCGTCGTCCCGAACACGGGCCCCGCGCACCTGGCGGCCGCGGTCGGCACCCCGGTCGTCTCGCTCTTCGCGCCCACCGTGCCGGCCGTCCGCTGGCGCCCGTGGGCCGTCCCGCACGAGCTCCTCAACGTCCCCGTGCCCTGCGCGGGCTGCCGCGCGCGCACCTGTCCCGTCGCCGCGCACCCGTGCCTCGAGGGCGTCGGGGTCGCTGACGTCCTCGCCGCGCTCGGGCGCGTCACCGCCCCGCTGCGTGAGGAGGTGCTCGCGTGAGGATCCTGCTCTGGCACGTGCACGGCTCCTGGACGACGGCTTTCGTCCAGGGCGACCACGAGTACGTCGTCCCGGTGCTCCCGGACCGCGGGCCCGACGGGCGCGGTCGGGCGCGGACCTGGGACTGGCCCGCCAGCGTCGAGGAGCTGACACCGCAGGAGCTCGGCGACGCGTCGTTCGACCTCGTCGTGCTGCAGCGCCCGCAGGAGGAGGAGCTGTGCGAGGCGTGGACCGGCTTGCGGCCGGGACGCGACGTCCCCGCGGTCTACGTCGAGCACAACGCGCCGCAGGGGCGGATCACGGAGATGGTGCACCCCGCGCGCGACCGCGACGACCTCGTCGTCTGCCACGTCACGCACTTCAACGCGCTCTTCTGGGACTGCGGGACCACCCGGACGGGGGTCATCGAGCACGGCGTGGTCGACCCGGGCGCCCGCTACACCGGCGTGCTCCCGCGCGGTGCCGTCGTCGTGAACGAGGCGCGCCGACGCGGCCGCGTCACCGGCACCGACCTGCTCGCGCGCTTCGAGGCGGGCGGCGTCCCGCTCGACCTCTTCGGGATGGACGCCGCCGCGCTCGGCGGGATCGAGGACCTCCCGCAGGACCGGCTCCACGCCGAGATGGCCCGGCGCCGGGTCTACGTCCACCCGGTGCGATGGACGTCGCTCGGGCTCTCGCTCATCGAGGCCATGCACCTCGGCATGCCGGTCGTCGCGCTCGCCACGACGGAGGCGACGGAGGCCGTCCCGCCCGCCGCCGGCGTCGTCTCGACGCGCCCCGACGTGCTCGTCGCCGCCGCCCGGCGCTTCCTCGAGGACCCGGGCGCCGCGCGGGCCGCGGGCCTCGCGGCCCGGGAGCACGCGCTGGAGCGCTACGGCCTCGGCCGCTTCCTGACCGACTGGGACGAACTCATGGAGGAGGTGGCCGCCGGTGCGCGCAGCTCTGGTCTCCGAGCACGCTAGCCCGCTCGCGGTGCTCGGCGGCGTCGACGCCGGCGGGCAGAACGTCCACGTGGCGGCGCTCGCCCGCGGCCTCGCCGCGCGCGGGGTCGACGTCGTCGTCCACACGCGCCGCGACGACCCGGGCAGCCCGCGGCGGGTGCCGCTCTACCCCGGGGTGGAGGTCGACCACGTCGACGCCGGCCCGGCCCGCGTGGTCCCGAAGGACGAGCTGCTGCCGCACATGGACGCGTTCGCCGACGAGCTCGAGCGCCAGTGGCGCCGGGAGCGCCCCGACGTCGTCCACAGCCACTTCTGGATGTCCGGGCTCGCCGCCGTCCGGGCCGCCGAGCGCCTGGGGATCCCGGTCGTCCACACGTTCCACGCGCTCGGGGTCGTGAAGCGCCGCTACCAGGGCGACGCGGACCCGAGCCCGCCCGAGCGCCAGGGGGTGGAGCGCGACGTCGTCGACCGCGTGGACCGCGTCATCGCGACCTGCACGGACGAGGCGTTCGAGCTCATGCGCCTCGGCGCCGGGCGCTCGAAGGTCACCGTGGTCCCGTGCGGCGTGGACCTCACGCGCTTCCGGCCCGACGGCCCGCGGGAGGAGCGGCGGCTGCCGCACCGCCTCGTGTACGCGGGGCGGCTCGTGGAGCGCAAGGGGATCGGCAACGCGATCACGGCGCTCGGGGACGTCCCGGGCTGCGAGCTCGTCGTCGCGGGCGGCCCGCCGCGTGCCGAGCTCGCCGCGGACCCGGAGGCACAGCGCCTGGGCGCGATCGCCGAGCTCGCCGGGGTGGCGGACCGCGTGGAGTTCCGCGGCCGGGTCTCCCACGACGAGCTCCCCGTGCTCCTGCGCTCCGCGGACGCGCTCGTGACCGTGCCGTGGTACGAGCCGTTCGGCATCACGCCGCTCGAGGCGATGGCCTGCGGCGTCCCGGTCGTGGCGAGCGCCGTGGGCGGCCTGATCGACACCGTCGTCGACGGGCTGACGGGGCACCACGTCCCGCCGCGCGACCCCGAGCGCCTCGCCGCGGTCCTCCGCGACGTCCTCGCCGACCCGCGGCGCCGGGCCGCGCAGGGGCGCGCGGGCGTCCTGCGGACCCGCCAGCTCTACGACTGGGACCGTGTCGCGGTCGCGACGCTCGACGTGTACGAGCAGCTCGTCGCCGGGCGGCGGGCCGTGCGGACCGGGCGCTTCACGCGCGACACGGGCGCGAGCACGCACGTGGACCAGCTCCGCGCGGCGCTCGACGCGGGCGGCGGGACCCTTGCACGCGCCGAGGCGTGGGGCGGGCGGCTCGCGCG
>JAOPZO010000196.1 GCA_025964065.1 Solirubrobacterales bacterium
AACCTGCGACCGCCCGGCCCCCAGGTCCTGGTGAGTACTTCCGGAACGGCGAAAGCCCAGGCGGAACCTGGGCTTTCGTGCATCGGGGAGACAGGATTTGAACCTGCGACCGCCCGGCCCCCAGCCGGGTGCGCTACCAGACTGCGCCACTCCCCGTGGTGCGTCGAGGCCGCATGGTACTCGGGGCCGCGCCGCCGGGGCGGCGCGCCTCGGTCACACGTGTGAGCGGCCAGGCACTACGATCCGGGCAGCGCGGGTGTAGCTCAGTTGGTAGAGCGTCAGCCTTCCAAGCTGAATGTCGCCGGTTCGAACCCGGTCGCCCGCTTCGTCCGGCCCGTCGGCACCGCCAGTTTGGGCGCGCCGGAACGTTGGTGCCCTCATGAAGGCCTCTCCGCGGCACCTCGCGCCGCTTCCCGTCCTCGCTGCGCTCGCGCTGCTGCCCGCCATCTCGCCGAGCGCGGCCGCTGCCACAGCGGAGCTGCCCGGCGTGGACATCGCCATCCCCGACGCCGTCAAGCGGCAGTGCCAGCAGGGGCTGCTCACGGGCGCGGCCGGCACGCGCGTCACGCCGTACGTCGTCACACAGGACGGCGCGGTCCGCGGCCGGCTCACGGGCGCGCAGGGGGACTGGGACCTCGCCGCCTTCGACGCGGGCACCGGGAAGCGCCTCGGCGCGTCCGCGACCATGGGCGCGAAGGAGCTCGTGACGGTGCTCGCGCGCCAGGGCGACACCATCGCGTTCCAAGCCTGTCGCCGGACCGGCGCGAGCACCGCGGCCGGGCTCGCCATCGACCTCGCCCCCGCAGACGTCACGCCGGACCCGACGACGCTGCCGCCGCGCCTGGTCGAGATCGCCGTCACGGACTCCAAGGACGCCGCGACGCTCGAAGGCCTCGGCTTCGATACGACCCACAACACGACCGACCGGACCGTCGAGGCGATCCTCCGCACCCGCGAGGAGGGGGAGCGGCTCGCGCGGCTCGGCTACGACTTCACGGTCACCGAGCCGGACCTCCCGGCGCTGGCCCGCGAGGTCGCCGCGCAGGACCGGACGACCGCCGCCCGCAGCGCGGCGCGCGCGCTCCCGTCGCAGCGCACGACCTACCGCACCTACGCGGACTACGGAACCGACCTCAAGGCGCTTGTCGAGACCTACCCCGGCCACGTCAAGGCGGTGAACCTCGGCACGTCGCTCGACGGGCAGCCGATCGAGGGGGTCGAGATCGCCACCAACGTCGGCAGGCCGGGGGACGGGCGGCCGATCTTCGTCCTCGGCGGCCTGACCCACGCACGCGAGTGGCCCTCCGGGGACACCGCGATGGAGTTCGCCATCGACGCCGCGCGCTCGCTCGCCGACGGCACCGACGCGCGCATGAACGCGATGCTCGCCCGGACGCGCGTGGTCGTCCTGCCCGTGCAGAACCCCGACGGCTTCGCGGTCTCCCGCCAGGCCGGCGCGGCGATGGCCTCGGGTGACGACGCGAACGAGCTCGTGACGTTGCCGCTCGCCGCGACGGACTCCGGCGCCTACAAGCGGAAGAACTGCCGTGCCGCCGACGCCGCGGCGATGCTGCTGCCCTGCGCGCTGCGCGGGCCGAACGGCGTCGACCTCAACCGCGCCTACTCCGCCTACTGGGGCGGGCCCGGCTCGAGCTCGGACTCGATCACCCAGCAGTACCGGGGCCCCGCGCCGTTCACCGAGCCGGAGGCCCAGGCGCTCCGCCGCTTCGGCGCCGCGCACCAGGTGCAGGTCTACATCACCCAGCACACGTACACGGACGGTCGCTGGCTGCGCCAGCCCGGCTTCGACGCGGCGGACGACGAGGTCCCGCCGACCGTCCAGGACGAGGCGGCGATCAAGGAGCTCGGCGACGCGATGGCCGACGCCACGGGCTACGTCTCCGAGCTCGGCTACGCCACCCTCGGCAACATCACGGGCCCCGCCGACGATTTCCTCTACTACTCCCAGGGAACCTACGGCTACACCCCGGAGCTGCGCGGCACGAACTTCCACACGAACTTCGCCGACGCCGTCGTCGCGGAGTACGAGGGGGTCGGCGCGAAGGCCGGCCGCGGGCTGCGCGAGGCGTACATCATCGCCGGGGAACGGGCCGCGAACGCGGCGGACCACGTCGTCGTCACCGGCACCGCGCCCGCCGGGCGCGTGCTGCGCCTCAAGAAGACGACCGACCTGAAGAGCTACGCCACCACGGGCCAGACGCCCACGATCTACCCCGAGACGCTCGACACCGTCCTGACCGTCCCCGCGAGCGGAAGCTACGAGTGGCACGTGAACCCGTCGACCCGCCCGCTGCTGCCCGCGCGCTCCGAGGCGTTCACCTTCACCTGCGAGACCCCCGAAGGGACGGTCCTCGAGACGCAGACGCTCGTCGCCGACCGGGGGGAGCGCCTGACGCGGAACTTCACCTGTGACGCCCCGAGCAGCGCGACTTCCGAGGCCACGGCCACGCCGAAGAGCGCGGAGCCGACGACGGTGACCACCGGCGTGGAGCCCCGCGCGAGCTCCGCCGCCCCCGTGCGCGTGGAGATCCTGCGCCCCGCGTTCTCCGCCAGGCGCACCAAGCGGGTCGGCGGCGTGAACCTCTACCTCCGTCTGACGGGCGGGCTGCAGAACGTCACCGCGACGATCAGGGACAGCCGCGGGAAGCTCCTCCTCAGCGGTCGCGCCGCCACGCTCCCCAGGAGCGGGCGCGTCGCGCTGACGCGTCGGGCGATCCTGCGACCGGGCAGGCTCGTCGTGCGCGTCACGGGGACGGACGCGCTCGGTCGACGGGTCACCGCGACGCGCTCGTCGCGCCTCGTGCGCTAGAAGCGGCGGCATGGTCCGCCGTCGCGTCCCGCCGCCGCCGATGGCGCGGCTTCCCGCCCAGTTCTTCACCGGGGTGCTCGCCGACGCGGCGCGGGAGCGGGAGCGGCCCGGGCCGCCCGTCATCGACCTCGGGCGCGGCAACCCCGACCTCCCGCCGCCCGCGCACGCGATCGAGCGGTTGCAGGCGGCGGCCGCCCAGGGCGCCGCGATCCACGGCTACCCGCCGTTCCAGGGCACGCCGGCGCTCCGCGAGGCGCTCGCGGCCCGCTACGCCGCCGACCACGGCGTCACCCTCGACCCCGAGACGGAGATCGCGCTCGTGCCCGGCACGAAGACGGGGATCATGCTCACCGTCCTCGCGGCGGCGGGCGCAGGGGAGACGGTGCTCCTGCCCGACCCCGGCTACCCGGACTACCGTTCCGCCGTGGCGCTCGCGGGCGCGACGGACGCGCCGCTGCCCCTCCGGCCCGAGACGAACTGGCAGCCCGACTTCGACGCCGCCCCCGACGCGGCGCTCACCGTCCTGAACTACCCCTCGAACCCCTGCGCGGTCTGCGCCGCGCCCGGGACCTTCGAGGCGGCCGTCGCCCGCGTCGGCGCCCGCGGCGGCTGGCTCCTGAACGACCTCGCCTACGGCTTCCTCGCCTTCGACGCCCACCGCGCGCCGAGCCTGCTAGCCGTTCCCGGCGCGCGGGAGGTCGGCGTCGAGCTGTGGTCGGCCTCGAAGGTCTACGGCATGGCGGGCTGGCGG
>JAOPZO010000198.1 GCA_025964065.1 Solirubrobacterales bacterium
CTCCGCAGTGCCGCGACGCCCCGCACGGGCGCGCCCGCCGCGCCGCCGCGGTACAGCACGAGGTGCGAGCGCCCGCCGTGGAAGCGGCGATAGCGGACCAGGCCGCGGCGCTGCGCGCGGTCGAGGAGCGAGGCCACCGGCAGCTCGTGGTGCAGCGCGGTCTCGCCCGGCTCGGGCTCGAGCAGGTTCACGAGCACCAGGCCCGCCGCGGCCTCCATCGAGGCGAGCAGCGCGAACGGCTCCTCGACGTGCTCGAGCACGTCGAAGGCGTAGGCGAGGTCGTGGCCGGGCGGAAGCGCCTCGCGGTCGAGGTCGACGATCCGCGCCTGCGCGCCCCGTGCGGCGAGCCGCGCCCGCAGGTACGCGACGCTCGGGTTGTCGAAGTCGGCGAACGTCACCTCGTGCCCGCCCGCCATGAGCGCGAGGCCGTCCGCGCCGATCCCACAGCCGACGTCGAGGAGCCGCCCGCCCCGCGGGAACGCGACGTCGACCCACTCGCGGTACGGGTCCTTCGTCCCCGTCATCGCGAACGCCGTCAGGTTGTAGAGGTAGCCCTGCGAGCGCCGGTAGAGCGCCTGCTCGTCGCCGATCTCCCCGAGCTCCTCCTCGAGCTGGGCCTCGTAGTGGACGAGCCGCTCGTGGTCGTAGGCGGCGCCGAGGTGGGCCTGCAGCTCGGCGGCCTCGGCCTCGGGGTCGATGACGGATCTCAGACGGGGCAAGGGAAGTAGGGTTCCTGGATCATGGCGCTTGCACCGGAAACGATCCGTGAGCGCGTCGGGCAGCGCCAGCACTGGTACCACACCCTCGAGCTCGCTCCCGGCGTGGTCACCCCGGGCTGGTTCGACCTGCGGCCCGTGGCCGGCCAGGTCCTGCCCGCCTCCCTGGCCGGCAAGCGCTGCCTCGACGTGGGCACGTTCGACGGCTTCTGGGCCTTCGAGATGGAGAAGCGCGGCGCCGCCGAGGTGCTCGCCGTCGACATCGTCGACCCGCGCGCGTGGGACTGGCCGATCACCTCGGGCGACGCGCTCGTCGACATCCTCGAGGACCGCAAGCAGGGCGGGCGCGGCTTCGAGATCGCCGCGGAGGCCTTCGGCTCGCAGGCCGGCTACCGCGAGTGCTCCGTGTACGACCTCGATCCCGTGGAGCACGGCCGCTTCGACTTCGTCTTCATGGGGAGCCTGCTGCTCCACCTCCGCGACCCGATCCGCGCCCTCGAGCGCCTCCGCGGGGTGTGCGCCCCCGACGGCACGGTCTGCACGATGGACGCGATCGACCCGACGCTCACCCGACTCTTCCCCCGCAAGGCGCTCGCGCAGTTCGACGGCGAGGGCCGCCCGTGGTGGTGGATGCCGAACATCGCGGCCTACGAGCGCATGGTCCGCGCCGCCGGCCTCGAGCCCGTCGGCTCCGCGACGCCGGTCCGCCTGCCCGCGGGCGCCGGCCAGCCCGTCGTGAAGCCCTCGCGCCGGGCCCTCACGAGCCGGGAGGGCCGCCGCCTGCTCGCCGCGACCCGCAAGGGCGACCCGCAGGCGTGGATCCACTCCCGGCCCCTCGCCACGTGAGCCTCCTGCAGTCGCTCAAGCGCCGCCTCGCCGGCAGCGCCCCCGCGCCCGAGCGCCGCCCGCTCGTCCCGTTCAAGCTCGAGGCGATCGACGCCGCGTTCGCGCTCCCGGCCGTCCGCTCCGTCGCGGACCTCGGCGGCGTCTGGGCCGTCGACGCGGGCTACACCTTCTACGCCCTCGAGAGGCACGGGGCGGAGCGCGCGGTGCTCGTCGACGACGACATCACGCCGCCCGTCCGCGAGCGCGCAAGGAACTTCGGGCAGCTCGAGCTGCTGGAGCAGGACTTCGGCCTGGAGCGCACCCCCGCCGACGTCGGGCCCATCGGCGTCGTCCTCCTCTTCGACGTGCTGCTGCACCAGGTCGACCCGGACTGGGACACCATCCTGCGCCGCTACGCCCCGCACGCGCAGGCCTTCGCGATCGCCAACCCGATGTGGGACGCGAGCCCGGGAACGGTCCGGCTGCTCGACCTGGGGGAGGAGCGCTACCGCAGCGCGGTGCCGCCGCAGGACAACCTCGAGGGCCTCTACGACCGCCTCGACGAGGTCAAGCCGGACCGCGGGAAGCCGTGGCGCGACGTCCACGACGTGTGGCAGTGGGGCATCACGGACGCGGAGCTGCGCGCGAGGATGGCCGACCTCGGCTTCACCGCCGCGTGGGCGGAGCGCCGCGGGCGCTGGCGCGGCCTCGCGGACTTCGAGGACTGCGCGTACGTCTTCCACCGCGCGTAGCCCGGTGGGCGCGCCCGCGCTCTCGGTCGTCATCCCGACCTACCGGCGCGCCGCGGTGCTCGAGCGGGCGCTCACCCATCTCGAGGGTCAGGCCGACGATCGCATCGAGGTGCTCGTCGTCGACGACGCGGAGGACGACGACCCCGCGGCCGTCGCGGCCGCGGTGGGGCGGCGCCCGTTCGCGGTGCGGGTCCTCCACCGCCACGCGCCCGGGGTCGCCGCGGCGCGCAACGCGGGCCTCCGCGCGGCGGCCGCGCCGCTCGTGCTCTTCCTGGGCGACGACATCCTCGCCGACCCCGGGCTCGTCGCCGCGCACCTCGCCGCGCACGCCGAGCACCCCGCGCACGCCGACGCGATCCTCGGCCGCGTCCGCTGGGCGCCCGAGCTCCGGGTCACCGCGTTCATGCGCTTCCTCGAGGAGGGCGCGCAGTTCGACTACGCCCACATGGAGCCCGGCGAGGCGGGCTGGGGGCGGCTCTACACCTCGAACGTCTCGTTCAAGCGGTCGCTGCTGCTCGACGCGGGCGGCTTCGACGAGGACTTCGGCTTCGGCTACGAGGACCTCGAGCTGGGTCGGCGCCTGCACGACCGCGGCCTGCGGCTCCTCTACGACCCCGCGCTCGGCGCCGACCACCTGCACCCGACGACGCTCGCGGCCTGGGAGCGCCGGATGGCCGCGGCCGCCCCGGCGGAGCGGCTCATGGTCGCCAAGCACCACGACGTCGCCCCGTGGTTCCACGACGCTCTCGCCGACTGGCGCGGGC